>JBLHRW010000243.1:0-7857 GCA_047626445.1 Neolewinella sp. | reverse complement strand
TCTTCAAAAGTAGGCCGCCGGCAGGCAGGGGTGACGGGATATCATGTAAGGTGTAGGAAGTCTTTTGAGCGCTAAAAACCGTCGGGGAGAATCCCTATCAGACTGAACACCCTACCTCTAAATGCTACAAACAACCCTCCACTACAGCCTTCACCTCCTCGCTCCCGGCCTACTGGCCTGGCTGTTCTTCCGGGACCACTGGCCGCAAGCCTGGTTGATTATGCTGGCGACAATGCTGGTCGACCTCGATCATTTGGCAGCAGTCCCCCTTTTCGATCCTGATCGTTGCAGCATCGGTTTTCACTGGCTACACACTTACTCCGCCATTGGCGCTTACTGCCTGATGTTACTTTGGAAGCCCCTTCGCATCGTTGCAGTAGGCCTACTATTCCATATGTTCACTGATTGGCAGGACTGCTGGTGGATGTGAACCAGGTTATCGGGTTATCGGGTTATCGGGATGTCAGGTTGTCGCCCTTTGTGTTCTGAACGGTTAAACAAAAGTTGTGCTTTATTCTTATGATTACATGAAAATGATAATTCAGCTACCACTGTTTCTTATTTTATTGATCAGCACACTTAGTCTTCAAGCCCAACGACCGGCAAGCTCCTATGGCGGCGGCCGCCCGGGAGGTGCGCCGGCCATCAAGGGTACCATCAAAGGAGAAATTACGGATGCCGCTAGCGGAGATGTGGTGGAGTTCGCCACAATCGTCTTACTATCCGCCGACGGCAGCAAGCAAATCACCGGTACCATTACCGAGGCCGACGGTAGTTTTAAATTGACCGATGTCCCCGCAAGTAAGTATCAATTGAAGGCGAGCTTCATTGGCTACCTCGAAAAAATAGTTGCAGATGTGGAGACTACCCCCCAGAAGCCTGACCTGGACCTAGGACAGATACAACTTGAGGCTGACGCCATCATCCTCGACGCGGTGGAAGTTACCGGTGAAGCTTCGTTGATAGAGAACCGCATTGACAAGTTGGTCTATAACGCCGACAAGGACGCCACGAACCAGGGCGGAGACGCGAGCGATGTACTGCGTAAAGTCCCCTTGCTTAGTGTAGACCTCGAAGGAAACGTGAGCCTGCGGGGTTCTTCGAACCTCCAAATCCTGGTCAATGGCCGCCCATCGTCCATTTTTGCGTCCAGTGTAGCGGACGCCCTGAGGTCCATCCCTTCCGACCAGATCAAGACCGTAGAGGTGATCACCTCTCCTTCCGCCCGTTACGACGGTGAAGGCTCTGGTGGCATCATCAACATCATCACGAAAAAGAAAGAGGCACAGGGGTTTACCGGAACGGTTAATTCCAGTATTGGTACCCGCCAGAACAATGGCGGCCTTAACCTAAATGCTTTGCTGGGGCGTTTTGGCCTCAACGGTGGCTTAAACGGTCGCTGGAGCTGGCCCCGGGATTCTGACATCGAATTTAACCGGACAGACCTGGACAATGGTTCCCCCATCCGGCAACTCACGCAAGAAGGCGTAAACGAGTCTACCTACCTGAGCCTAAACGGAAATGTTGGTGCTTTTTACGACTTCAATGCCTACAACAGCCTTAACCTGAGTGGACGGTACAACAGCCGCCGGTCCGGCCGTGAAGGCATCACGAATGGCAACATCGACAACTTTGGCAGTGCTGACCTGATCGATTTCAGCCGTTTTAACGATGGCTTTACCAGCGGCAGCGGATTTGACGGCACGCTGGATTACCGCAAAACCTTCCCTAACCAAAAAGACAAGGAACTCATTTTCGCCTTCCAGCTCAGTGGCCAGGAAAGCCTTACCGAAAACCTGGTGGACCAAACGGGTAATTTGCCCATTTACCAGCGCGACATCATCAACGAAAACGAAGGCCTCAACCTGGAATATACCGGGCAGGTCGACTACGTGCACCCCTTCAGCAAGAAGGTAAAGATGGAGACGGGCGTCAAGGCCGTACTCCGGCGTATTGACAGCGATTACTTCACCCAGGTAAAGGAAACGGACGAGGCTGAATTTGTCTCTGACTCCCGGCTAACCGACTTATTCCTCTACGATCAGGACGTGTATGCAGGCTATGTTTCCTTCAACGTCAGCCTCGGAGACAAATGGGGCCTGATTGCCGGAACGCGCTATGAGGTGACCGAAATTGGTGGTGACTTCAGAAGTGAGAACCCAAGCTTCAACAACAGCTACCAGAACCTACTGCCCAGCATCATTCTGAACCGCAAGCTCAGCCAGTTTAGTAACATCAAGGCGAGTTACAATCAACGCATCCAGCGGCCCAGCCTGTTCTTCATCAATCCATTCACTTCCATTTCCGACCCCAACACCCTCACCATTGGCAACCCCAGCCTGGAACCGGAGCGGGTACGGCAATATGAAGTCGCCTACAACACCTACATCAAAGGAGTCGTCCTGAATGGTGCGGTTTATTTACGGCAAACCAATGACCTGATCGAGAACTTCCTTGAGCTCAGCGACGACGGGATTGCCAGTACGACCTCCTATTTGAACATCGGCAGTTCGGACACTTATGGCGCCAACATTTTCACGTCCTTTACCGTATGGAAAAAACTAAACCTCCGTGGCAGTTTCAACTACGGGCGATACAACGGAACGGGCTTCGCTGGCGGAGAGGCGCTTACGCGGTCTGCCGACGTAATTAGTGGTAACGTGGGTGGCAGCTTTACTTTTTCTAAAAAAGTGAGGTTAGACCTGTTCAGTTTTTTCCGCAACCGTAACCAAAGCCTGCAGGGAGCTACGGCAAGCTTCAGTATTATCAGCGTCGGGGCTAACTGGAACGTAAGCGAACGCACCACCCTTGGCATCCGGGTGATCGAGCCGTGGAACGAGGACAAGTTCTTCATCTCCGAGATCAGCGGGCCGAACTTCAACCAGCTGAGTTCCTTCAGCATTCCCTTCCGTAGTGTCGGGCTCAACCTTTCTTATAAATTTGGGGAGATTGACTTTAAGTCGCAGAATCGCCGGTCACGGGTCAAGAATGATGACCAGAAGAGTGGTGAAGGTGGGGGGAACTTTTAGGTCGGATTGCCGGAGTTGTCAAGTTGTCGGGGTTGTCGGGTCGTTAGCGCGATTACCTTACGAGCAAAGCGAGCCTCCAAATGCGGCAGCACTACTAGACTACCAGACTATTTACTACCAGACTACAGGAAGGGCGCGGCCGCAGGATGCAAAGGCAAGGATTAAGGAGCAAAGAACAGCTGGTAATCGTTCCTTGCCCTTTAACCCCCTCTGCACCTGCGGCCCCGCCACCCTGAAATATATCATGCCCCCCGATGATGAAACGCAGTACCGAAACCCGGTCTTAGGTCCAATTTTACCCCGCACCAACATCATTGAACCATGCAGAAGATTATTGTCCCTACCGATTTTTCAGAAACCTCCGGAATAGCCCTGAACTACGCCAGTTACTTGGCGGATGCTACGGGCTACGACCTTGAAGTACTCCACATTCACGATGGCTACGGCGAGACGGACCGCCTGGTGGAGAAGAAGGGAAACATGGAAGCCAGAATGCAAGCCCAGCGAGCATTAGATCAATTTATCCGCTTCAATGTTGACCCAGCCACTTTCACGGGCAGCCGTGATGTGGAGACCGATAAGCTCCCACTCGTCAAATCCAGTGCGGTTGTTGGGTCACCGATAGAGGCCATCGTGGCCGCCAGTAAAGAAGAGGATGTTGCCCTTATCGTCATGGGTGGCGTTGGGACTGGCAGGGTGACGACGATTTCGCCCTCTTTCGGCAGTGTTGCCCGTTCGGTAGCGATGCAGGCACCTTGCCCCGTTTTTCTTATCCCTCCTGGTTATGGCAAGCCAGATATCCGCGTAATTTCCATTTCTTTTGAGAAGGTTGCCCCCCTAAAGCAAACAAGCGACGGCCTAGTTTTTTTACGCAAAGCGCTGAAACCCGAGATGCGTTTTGTGCACGTGGAAGATGCCAACGCCAGCCAGGAGGCTAAGGTAGAGCTTGCCCTATTGAATACGGTCATGGACTCCGACTGGCCCGGCTACCCGGTTAAACTCGACGTGCTTACGCCCGGCCCGGTCTCCCTAAAACTAACCGATTATACGCTGGAAGAAAACGTAGACCTGCTCGTACTGGGCCGTCGGACACGGGGATTTTTCAAGCGGCTCTTCGCCAGCTCAGACACGGCCCCCATGCTCTCGTACAGTGCGGTGCCGGTTTTGGTCATACCGATTACGGAATATTGAAAGTAACTAAGGGACGCCGAGTATGGTGCATTGGCCTTGACGCAGGCGCTTGATGAATTAGGCCAACAACTCGAGCATGCCGATCCTACCGTTTTAGTGGAGCCGGGGGACGTGGTAAGGTCTGCTTTCCTCGACTATATGGCGGTCGTGGTGGCTTACCCAAGCCTTCAGTGACAGACAACATCGCGCCTGGAGGTATTCACCAAATCAAAAAAACCGCTCGCAAACAATCCGTTCCCTACCTTTGTTGCCCTGACAACTATATCTATTAAAACGCGGAGCCTCCCCCACTAGCGAAGCGAGCATTGGTCTGCGGTAGCCGATCAATCTACCTGCTATCAAGCGCGAAGCGCGTTTATTTTTGATCTGCGGTAGCCGATCAATCTACCCGCTATCAATCTATCAATCTATTTTTCATGCTGATTCAAGTAGCCCAAGATTCCCATTTCACCATCCACAACCTGCCCTGGGGCATTTTTTCCGTACCGGGAGAATCGCCGCGTGTAGGCATAGCCATCGGTGATCAAATCCTTGACATGGCCGCCGTGGCCGAGTTAGAAGTCTTTGATTTCGACGTCAGTGTTTTCTACGAAGACAAGCTCAATCCGTTTATTGAGTTGGGCAAAAGCGTGACCAATAAGGCGCGGACGCAGGTACAGGCTTGGTTGAAAAGCAAGGACAGCCCGCTGGCCGGCAAACCTGAGCTCTTCGTTCCCCAAGCCGATGCCACGATGCATATGCCCGTCAGCATCGGTGACTACACGGACTTCTACTCCAGCATCGAGCACGCCACCAACGTCGGCCGCATGTTCCGCGACCCGGAGAACGCGCTGTTGCCCAACTGGCGCCACCTTCCAGTTGGTTACCACGGCCGCTCCTCCTCCATCATCGAGTCCGGCATACCGATCCGCCGGCCCATGGGCCAGACCAAGCCGCCCACCGCTGAAACCCCTATCTATGGCCCCAGTAAGCGCCTTGATTTTGAGCTCGAAATGGGCTTCATCATCGGCAAAGGCTCCGTCCTTGGCGAACAGGTTTCCATTAATGAAGCGGAAGACTACATCTTCGGCCTCGCGCTGTTCAACGACTGGTCTGCCCGCGACATCCAGAAGTGGGAGTATGTTCCCCTCGGCCCCTTCCTGGGTAAAAGCTTTGCCTCTACCCTGGCGCCCTGGGTCATCACGCTGGAAGCGTTAGAGCCCTTCCGGACCGAAGGACCGGTACAAGACCCTGCTGTTCTACCCTACCTTGCCTCCCGCGGCCCCGCCAACTACGACATCAAGCTCGAAGTAGCCATCACCCCTAAAAATGGTGCCGAACAGATCGTTTCCCGCTCCAATTTCGGCTACATGTACTGGAACATGCGCCAGCAGTTGGCTCACCACACCGTCAACGGCTGCAACGTCCGCGTCGGTGACCTGATGGCCTCCGGCACCATCTCCGGCAAAGACGAGAGCTCCTACGGCTCCATGCTCGAGATCTCCAAAGGCGGCAAACAACCCTTCCCGATGAACGACGGCAGCACCCGTAGCTTCCTCAATGACGGCGACACCGTCACGATCCGCGGCTGGGGAGAAGCCGGCGAAATTCGCGTAGGTTTCGGTGAAGTTTCAGCCGAAATTCTACCCGCTAATATTGAATAATGGAATGAGAGAATAGCTACCGCAGCTACCGCAGCTACCATTCGCGGCGCTTCGCTTGTTCCCCTTCGGAGGCAATGACAAGCATAATTGTCGCAACAGGCGGCAGCCGCCACGAACGCTGATGAGCATACCTTTGCGGCAGCCATTCTCTCATTCTCTTACTCCTTTATTCAATATTACCGTCAATTTTCTTCGATGACCATCGACCCCACCAAAGTATCCACCGCCGAACTCTTCGGTTACCTGACCACCGCGGTGGCCCCCCGTCCCGTCTGCTTTGCCTCCACGATCGATAAGGCGGGCAACGTAAACCTGAGCCCCTTCAGTTTTTTCAACGTTTTCAGCGCTAATCCGCCGATGATGGTCTTCTCCCCTTCGCGCCGGGTCCGGGATGGCTCAACCAAGCACACGCTGGAGAATGTGCTGGAGGTCCCAGAAGTAGTGATCAACATCGTCAATTACCCCATCGTGGAGCAGATGTCGCTGGCCAGTACTGAATACGATAAAGGCGTCAATGAGTTTGAGAAGGCGGCGCTGACGCAGGTGCAAAGTGAGGTGGTGGGCCCGCCCCGTGTCGGGGAATCTCCGGTAGCTTTCGAGTGTGTGGTCGATCGCGTGATCCCTTTGGGGGATGGGCCAGGAGCCGGTAACCTCATCCTCGCCCGCGTCGTTATGGCCCACATCAACGAAGACTACCTCGACGAAAACGGTAAGCTTGATACCCGTAAACTTGACCTCATCGCCCGCATGGGCGGCAGCGATTACTGCCGCGCCACCCCGGAATCCCTCTTCGAGATCCCCAAACCCATTCTTACCAAAGGTATCGGCATCGATGGGTTGCCACCGTACATCCGCAACAGTACCATCTTAACCGGCAACAACCTCGGTCGGCTCGGGAACGTCGAGCACCTCCCCCAGCCTACCGATATCGCAAAGGTCGTTGACCCCACCACCTACCGGGAAATCAAAGCCAAAGGGCCGGAAGCCATTCATCGCCTCGCACAGAACTACCTGGAACAGGGGCGTACCTGGGAGGCATTATGCTGGCTGGTCGGGTAGCCCTGATCCTATAGTAAGCACTAACAAAAGCCCCACCACTCCATCTCAGGAGCAGCGGGGCTTTATTGGTTACCCAGCCTTCAGGTTGGTAACTCCAGCCAAAAGGCGTGTAACCGGTTCCTAGCGAACAACCACCATCTTCTTAGAAGCCGTAAACGCACCCGCAGTAAGCGTGTAAGTCAAAACTCCAGAAGCCCTGATGTTCGTCAGCTCCACCGTGTTCAGACCAGCAGCAGCGTCGATTTCCTGTACGGAAATCAAACGGCCAGCAGCGTCGCGAAGCGTCAATGTTACAGAAGCAGCAGCGGCTAGCTCAAAGCGGATCACTGTTTCCATACGGACTGGGTTAGGCGTGTTCTGGTACAGCACGTTTCGCTGCGCGGCTGTCTCCGACGGTTGCGCGGTCGCAGGTGCAAGGTCAGTATTGAAAGCAAGGCCAAGGCCGTTGGCGCCAACACCTTCCCGTACCGTAATGGCGTCGGTCAGTGTCAGTTCCTCGCTCAGCGTTGCGGTCGTTGTGGCCCGTACTTCCAGGCTTACCGTTGCGTTGTCCAGGACTACGTCGTCCTGATCGGCGATCAGACCAGCTACGTTGCCGGAGCCACCGTCGTCACAATGTCCCATATTGTCCTGTACTTCCAACACTACTTCACAGTAGTCAGGGGTAGTACCGTTGTTGTCGAGGGCGTAAATCCGAACGCTTACCGTTCCAACTTCAAAGTCAGCACAGTCGATGTCATCGATACCGTCCGTGCTTGGCGGGTTGAAGCTTGGGACGAAGCCAGCAGCACCAGCTACGCTAGAGCGGAACAGGCTGTACTTCGTGATTTCGTTACCGAAGCAGTCCTCGATTGGGCTGGCGATGAAGTCGCTTGCCCAGATAGCAGCAGTACCACCACCGTTACCGTCGTCCTTCAGCACAACCGTAAGTGTCT
>JBLHRW010000242.1:0-7876 GCA_047626445.1 Neolewinella sp. | reverse complement strand
CTATCAAGCCGCATCTCCAAATGGCTAAAGTCGAGCTAAGGGAGGTGAAAACGATTTTTTTTGGAACTTTCCACCAGAAATTAATTCCGGGTAAGTACAACCCGCAATTTTTTCCGCGGGACAAACCGACCTAATATGACGGAAGCAGCAAAGTCGCCAACAGTTAGATCAGGCTTTACCGGGCGGGCTATTTCCCATTTGATTGGGTGTCCGTTTTTCAAAGAAACAACTAAAGCCTCGAACCAGGTAAAAGGAAGAAACGCTACGTCCCAAAAATAATCATAGTAGGAAAACTGATCATAAATAGGAATCCCGAATTCGTCCGCCCACGGCCACATAAATGCATCCCAATCCATGTCCAGTAACTCCAGCTCATTATTGAAGGAGGTTCGTAGGGAAACGTTCCTTGCCCAGGGACAGGTCTTTTCCGTAAAGGCGATTTGTGCTTTACAAATGCGGCGAACTTCGGAAAAGGAGAGGTGTACGGTTACTATATTTTTCACAGACTCAAGATACTGTCAATCGGCTGGCCCGGACGAGGTTGTCTCCGACAGCGAGCGAAACGTCGCGCTCCACGCGTTACCTGCCTTACCCTAAGCTTGCTCACTCAAAATGTACTGACTTAAACGGCGCGCCCGGAGACAACATCAACCGCGCTGCAGCCCTATACCCTACCCTGCACCTGCGGCCGCGCCCCCCAAAGCAAAAAAACGCGAAAAAAGGTAGCAAATGATGTGTTTACCTCAAGTAATTGATTGTCAGTATATTATATCTTTTTATTCGTCTAATAAACGTTTATATACGCATATAAACGTAAGTATACGTATAAAAGACGACTAGTGTTTGGTTGTGCCTCCACCTTTGCATCGTCACCGAAAGCAAGGGTTGTCTTTACCGACGCTCTCCGCAGAAGTGGCGCATTCCTCATCCGGTCGGGGCCATACAACCTTCCTGCCCCAGCCGCCAAAATACTTAGTTATGAACGTACGTAACCACATCCACCTCACTGGCAACCTCGGCGCTGATCCTAAAACTGTTACCCTCGACAGCGGAACGACGGCCACCGAATTTTCCCTGGCCACCAACGAGTATTACCGGGACCGGGAGGGTAACCGCCAGACCAAAACGGAATGGCACCGCGTCAAGGCTTACGGCAAACTCGCCGAGCTCTTCGACCAGTACCTCCAGCGTGGCAGCCAGATTTCGATCGTCGGCTCCATGAAGTACCGGCAGTGGACCGATAAATTCGAGCAAAGCCGCACCGCTGCCGAAGTTATCGCCGAGGAATTCACCTTCCTCAGCGGCAGCAAGCCCAAGGAGGAAGAAGCCATGGCTCCCGCCATGGTCGCCGAGCCAGCACCTTCCCGCTCCGCAAAGAAGACTGCGAACCGCCGCGCCAAAAAAGCTACCGCTCAAAGCGTGGAAGCCTAACCGACAACCGATTCTAAAAACCAGCTGCTCCGGGATATAGCCGGAGCAGCTCACTTCTTTCAACAATGAACACGAGTAATTTTATCAACCTCATCGGCCGGCTAGGCGAAGCGCCCAAAACCGTCACGCTGGCCAGCGGAACCACCGCCACCGAATTTTCCCTGGCCACCAACGATTACTACCGGGACCGGGACGGCAACCGACAAACCCGAACAGAATGGCACCGGGTAAAAGCCTACGGCAAAATTGCCGAGATTTTCGACCAGTACCTAGATCGGGGAAAGGAGGTAAGTATCGTCGGCTCCATGCGCTACCGCAAATGGGTCGATAAGCATGACCAGACGCGGACTTCCGCGGAGGTAATTGCCGAATCTTTCTCTTTCATCGGCTCTCAAAATCGGGACGCAACGGATAGTCGTGATAACTCGGCCAGCCTGGTCGCCGAGCCGCTCCCTGATGCTGCCGAAGTCATTGCCGCCAAAAGCCAAAATCGCCGGGCCGCAACGGCCGCCACCGAAGAACCTGTCCTCGAAAGCGCCGACCAACCCCTGCCGTTCTAAACGATATTTTCTAATTCATCAACAACTAATCAGGTGTTGTTGAAGGTGGAAGTTTTTTGCAATCCATGAGGGTTTTTCCACCGATACACTCAACGTGAATCCGTAGCACGCCTTTCGACAAGCGGGAAAAATCCAAGCCGGCCTTTTACCCGATGGGAGAAGGGCCGGTTGTTTCGTAGGAATGATGGATAAGCCGAGTTGCGGTGGTACGAAGAGGCACTACCGACTATTAGACTACTTAACGACCTTAAGACTAAGGTCAAGGCTGGTAGCAGAGTGAGTGAGTGCGCCAACTGAAATGTAGTCTACACCGGTTTGTGCGATCTTCCGAATCGTTTCAAGGTTGATACCGCCACTGGCTTCTACCTCAAACCGACCATCGATGTGAGCGACGGCTTCTTTCAGGATTGGCACCTCGAAGTTATCGAGCATGATCCGGTCTACCTGACCTACGTTGAGTACTTCCATGAGTTCAACGAGGTTACGGACTTCCACGGTGATGGGGAGCTGCATATTGTTCTCCCTGAAGAAGGTCTGCACACCTTCAATCGCTGCGGTGATTGTTCCGGAGGCGTCGATGTGGTTGTCCTTAATCATGATCCGGTCGTAGAGCCCGTCGCGGTAATTATCGCAACCACCCAGGCGGACGGCCCACTTCTCCAGAAAACGGAGATTGGGGGTGGTCTTGCGGGTGTCCAGTACTGTAACCGGTAAGTCTTCTACTTCGAAGGCATACCGGTTAGATAGCGTGGCAATGCCACTCATTCGCTGCATGGTATTCAGTACGAGGCGTTCGGCCTTAAGTAAGGCACGGGAGTTGCAAGTTATATAGAAGGCTTCGTCTCCTACATGCATCAGGTCACCGTCGTCCATGCGTTGATCGAATTCGGCGGTGGGGTCAACGGCGAGGAAGATCATCTTTGCCACGGCTACTCCGGCCAGTACGCCGACGTCTTTTACCAGTAGGCGTGCGGTATCCCGATTACCGGCAGGTATAGTGGACTCGCTGGTGTAATCGCCAGGGCCAACGTCTTCCGCCAGGGCCTCGTTGATAAACTGCAGAATGCGTTGACGCAGAGATTCGGTCATAGGAGTATTTGGCATAATTGCTGATTTTGGCCGCAAAGTTAGTCCTTTTCATGGCACGAAACCAGGGGGTACAAGGTAATCGTAAGAAACCCCTTCCCAACCCTCCCCACCTAGGAGGGCTATTGAAAAAGCTGCGCGTTTTGAGAAGTAAGATCAAATCAAGGACTTTCTTGCGGCTGATCTACCAGCAGTTACGTTAAATAATAAAAACAACTGTATTTCTTATTACATTTACGCATATTTGTTTGAAGAAATTTTGCCAAGATTTATGCCTTCGCCAAATGACAACAAGGTGGATATTCTCGACCGCTCCGTAGCTTTTCTAAAAGGTATCGGGCCGGCAAAAGCGAACCTACTGGCGGAGGAATTAAACATTCATTCGTTAGGGGACCTATTGCATGCCTATCCGTTTCGCTACGTTGATCGGACAAAGTTTCACCAAATCATCGACATCATCCCCAACGATGGTGCCGTTCAGATAAAGGGTAAACTGAAAGCCCTCAGCGTGAAAGGAGCCGGCCGGGCAATGCGGCTGGTTGGTCGGATAAGGGACGATAGTGGCGCGAGCCTGGAATTGGTCTGGTTTCGCGGGATCAATGTGTTACAGAACATGTTCATCGTGGGGGAGGAGTACATCGTGTATGGCCCGGTGCAGGAATTCAACAGCCGGCTAAGTATCACCCACCCGGAAATGGAATTGGCCCGGCAGGCTCCAACGGAGGTAGCCACCTTTGAACCGGTGTATTCCAGTACCGAAAAACTAAACCGGCGGGGGCTTGACCCCAGGGGGCGGCGAAAGCTGATCCGAGCACTCTTTACGGAACTCAAACAAACAGACTTACCAGAGATAATTCCCGCCTACCTGATGGAGGAGCTCCGGCTGCTGGCCCGGGGACCGGCTGTACGCGCCATTCATTTACCTGCGAATCAGGCGGAGCTGGACGGCGCCCGGCGGCGCCTCAAATTCGAGGAGCTTTTCCTGTTGCAAATGCGCCTGCTTCAGCTGAAGGTCGTACGGGAGGAACAGGTGGCCGGTTATCGTTTCGGTAGTATCGGAAATATCTTCAACGAATTTTTTCAAACGAAGCTTCCTTTTGAATTAACCGGCGCACAAAAGCGGGTGCTGAAGGAAATCCGTGCTGACCTTGGCCGGGGTGTTCAGATGAACCGGCTGCTACAGGGCGACGTAGGTTCGGGGAAAACAATGGTCGGATTAATGTCGATGTTGATGGCACTCGATAATGGTTTCCAGGCCTGCATGATGGCGCCCACCGAGATTCTGGCTTACCAACATTATGAATCCATCACGGAGTACGTGGAAGGGTTGGATATTACCGTCGCCTTCTTGTCTGGCAGCATCAAAGGAAAAGCACGCAAGGCGATTTTAGAAAGATTGATAGAAGGGGAAATCGACATTCTCCTCGGCACCCACGCGTTGATCGAGCCGTGGGTTGAGTTTAAAAACCTGGGGCTGTCCATCATCGATGAGCAGCACCGTTTCGGGGTAAAGCAGCGGGCGAAGCTGTGGGGGAAGAATAAACCATACCCGCCCCACGTCTTGCTGATGACGGCCACGCCCATTCCGCGCACCCTGGCGATGACAGCCTACGGGGACCTTGATGTTAGTGTGATCGATGAGCTCCCACCCGGGCGTACCCCGATTCAGACCGTCCACTTTACGGAGCACCGGCGCCAGCGGGTGTTTGGTCGCATCCGCGAGGAAATTGCCAAGGGGCGACAGGCTTATGTCGTTTATCCGTTGATCGAGGAAAATGAAAAATTAGACTTACTAGCCCTGGAAGAGGCTTATGATGAGATGAGGGATAAGTTCCCACAGCCGGAATACCAGATCAGTATTGTCCACGGAAAAATGAAGTCCGACGTGAAAGATTCGGAGATGCAGCGGTTCAAGAATAAGGAAACGCAAATCATGATGGCGACCACCGTAATCGAGGTTGGTGTCAATATTCCGAATGCTACGATCATGGTTATCGTCCATACCGAACGGTTCGGGCTGAGCCAGCTGCACCAGCTTCGTGGTCGGGTTGGCCGGGGAGCGGAAGAGTCTTACTGTATTCTGCTGTCCAGTGTGAAACTGAGCAAAGAGAGTAAGGAAAGGATCAGGACAATGGTGGAAACGACCGACGGGTTCAAGATCGCGGAAGCGGACCTGCGGCTTCGTGGCCCGGGGATGATCGACGGCACCCAGCAATCCGGCCTACTACAAATGCGGATCGCCGACCTGGCCAACGACGGCCGAATACTCTCCGTCGCCCGGGACCGGGCCAAAGACATCCTGGAAAACGATCCCCGGCTCGAAAAGCCGGAACATCAGGCCCTGAAAATACACCTCGACCGGTACTTGAAAGGGGTGACTGGTTGGGGGAGGATTAGTTAGTGGCAATTGTCAAAAGAAGGCCCCCGGAAGGGCGGTATAAGGAGATGGTCTAGCACCGTTAGTCGAAAACCGATAGATAGTCTATCTCTAAAGACAACCAAAGCAAGGCTTCACCCCTTTTATCAGTAACTTACAAATTCATCAATACCAATATAATGAACCAGAAGAAATTCATGACCTTCGGCATCGTCGGTTTTTTCCTACTGATCGTGCTAATCATGTTCAGCAACGCGACTTTCCTGACGATCGACTCCGGCGAACGGGGCGTACTGTTCCGGACCTTCGGTGCTGGTCTCGATAAAGAAAACATTTACCAGCCCGGCTTCCACATGGTCGCTCCCTGGAATACGATGTTCGTTTACGAAGTGCGCGAACAGCAACTCGAGGAAGAGATGGAAGTCCTGTCCAGCAATGGCTTGAACATCAAAGTTGACGTGACGGCGCGTATTCGGCCCAACTACGACCAGATCGGTAACATTCACGAAACTTTTGGACGACAGTACATGGACCGCCTAGTGCGCCCGGAGGTCCGCTCCGCTGTACGCCAGGTAATCGGTAAGTTCACGCCGGAAGAGTTATACTCCACCAAGCGCGACGAAGTACAAACGCTCATCACTGGTGAGCTTTCCGCCGTACTGAGTACCAACTACATTGACCTGCGCGCCATTCTGATCCGCGATATCGAGTTGCCGGAGAAAGTCCGGACCGCCATTGAGGAAAAGCTGGAGGCCGAGCAGGGCTCCCTACAGTACGAGTACATCCTGACCCGCGAAAAGCAGGAAGCCGAACGGCGCCTCATCGAGGCGCAAGCCAAGGCTGACGCCAACCGCATCCTTTCTGCCAGCCTCTCTGACAAAATCCTCCAGGATAAAGGCATTGAAGCTACCCTCGAACTAGCAAAGTCACCTAATAGTAAGGTGATCGTCGTTGGAAGTAGTGAGAATGGCGGACTGCCGCTAATCCTTGGTGGAGGGAATTAGACCATAGTTTAATAGTCGATGGTTAAGTAGCTCATAGACGGACCACTCAGACTACCGACTATGAACTACTGATTTCTGAACGGTGAAAAATGCTCCGGACGGGGAGGTCGCTCTAAGCGGCCTTCCGTGTCCGGAGCATTTTTTGTTTAGTGTAAACTAAATTGAAAAGTAAACCGTTTGTAAAGTACTTTGAAATTAAAAGCACTGCGCAAATGAAACGACGCACCTTCCTCAAACGCGCCCGCCAACTCACTGGCCTCGGATTGTTGGCCGGAGTATACACCTGGCAGGTGGAGCCTTTTTGGCTGGAATTCGTGCAGCGAAAATTGAAGATCCAGCATTTACCGAAGCAATTGGGGGGTAAAACCCTGATGCAGATCAGCGATATCCACGTTGGTAACCGATTTGATTATCAGTTCATCATCAATTCTTTCCGGAAAGCTGCGGATTTCGAGCCGGACATCGTCGTCTACACCGGCGATTACGTGAGCTACGAAACAGAAGAACAGATCGAACAGCTTCGGGAGGTGATGCAATATGCGGTGAAGGGGAAACTTGGCACGGCGGCCATCCTCGGCAACCACGACTACGGAAAAGGCTGGCAGGAAAAAGGAGTGGACCGTGCGGTCTGCAGCGTCCTCGAGGAAGCTGGTATCCGGGTCTTGCGCAATGAAGCAATAGATATTGGCGGCTTGAACGTGATTGGCCTCGATGATCTTTGGGGGACCAACTTCGACCCCGCGGCAGTTCTTGCTGGCCATAATACCGAACAAGCAAACCTGTTGCTTTGCCACAACCCCGACGTTTGCGACATGGACGTCTGGTACGGTTACCAGGGCTGGGTCCTGGCTGGGCATACGCATGGCGGACAATGTAAACCTCCGTTTCTGCAACCGCCCGTGCTTCCGGTGAAAAACCGGAGCTATACTGCCGGCGCCTTCGATCTGGGCAATGGCCGGCAGCTGTACATCAATCGGGCTTTGGGGCATTCGTGGCAGGTCCGGTTTAATGTGCGGCCGGAGGTGACGGTGTTTGAGTTGGTGGCTTAAGCTTTATTTAGGCGCGGCCGCAGGTGCAGAAACCCTATCCTCGGCTACCGCCTCGGTCCCCAGAGGGGAAGGGATGAAGGCGCAGAATCCAAGTGCTTGCCGTCGGAGACGGCATTATCCACTAGGGCCGGAGGTCCGTCTCTCGTAGCGAGGGGTGACCGCAGATCCGTAGGATCAAGGGGAACCCCTCGTTTTCGTTTCCACCAAACGAACGAAGAGAGCAATCTTATGCTGTAGCCTACCCACTTACTGACGACTAAGGGACGCCGTATAAATAACTTACGGCTTTTGACCGCCTTATTTTGCCCTCACCGCACTTAAAAATCATTTCCGTAACTGAGGCTATGCAAAGGATTTGTAAGTACAGTG
>JBLHRW010000241.1:0-7879 GCA_047626445.1 Neolewinella sp. | reverse complement strand
AGTTAATCCTTGGGTTCGTTACCCCGGACTTCGTCCAGGGTAACTATTGTGTATTCGCTACGCGAAATCAAGGCAACCTGAATGCATATAAACTTAGTTTACACTGTACTAGGTAATGAGTCAGTTGCGAGAGGCGGGGGGGCAATGTGTATTTTTTTTGGTGCACACCCCTTTTTTTTGGCATTACAAAAGTAACTCGTTTAGCGATCAGGTAGCCGATCCATGGCCTGGACCTTTTAGTTCAACCAGTTGGGTTTTATCTTCCAACTGATGATCTAAATTGCTTTGATCTCTACCCAAGCAAGCCCTTAACCACCGACCCATGCACATCCGTCAGCCGAAACCGACGGCCCTGGTGCTTAAAGGTCAGCGCCTCATGGTCGATGCCTAAAAGCCGCATAACGGTGGCCTGGAAGTCGTGGACGTGAACGGGGTTTTCGACGATGTTGTAGCTAAAGTCATCCGTCTTGCCATAAACCGTACCGGCCTTAACGCCGCCCCCGGCCATGAACATGGTGAAAGCACGTGGGTGATGGTCCCTGCCGTAATTGGTGGCCGTGAGCTTGCCCTGGCTGTAGGCCGTTCTGCCAAATTCTCCGCCCCAAATTACGAGCGTGTCCTCCAGTAGTCCCCGCTGTTTGAGGTCCTTGATCAGCGCGGCACTCGCCTGGTCCACATCCTTGGATTGGTTGGTGACTACGCCAGGTGCATTTCCGTGTGCGTCCCATCCCCGGTGGTAAAGTTGGATGAAACGAACATCTTTTTCTGCCAGGCGACGCGCAAGCAGGCAGTTTGCGGCAAAGGTGCCGGGCTTACGACTATCGGCCCCGTAAAGGTTGTAAATGTGCTCAGGTTCCTTTGTGTCCATCAGGTCGGGGACACTGGCTTGCATCCGAAAGGCCATTTCGTACTGGGCGATCCTGGCATCGATCTCGGGGTCTTTACTCTCGGCACGCTGTATTTCTTGTAATTCGCGCAGACGATCGAGCTGTGTCCGGCGAGCACCTGTAGTAATTCCTGCCGGGTTGTTGAGGTAAAGTACGGGGTCCTGGCCAGCCCGGAACTGAACACCTTGGTGTTGACTGGGTAAAAAGGCCGAGCCCCACGATCTTGGGTAAAGGGGCTGCGCCCCGCCATTGGATCCCTGGCTGAGCAATACGACGAAAGAGGGGAAGTTTTTGTTCAATGAGCCCAATCCGTAGCTGGCCCAGGCGCCAATACTCGGACGACCCGGGAATTGGGAGCCTGTCTGGAAAAACATGACTGCCGGATCATGATTGATGGCGTCGGTATGCATCGATTGAATCCAGCAGATGTCATCAGCTACCTGGCTAAGGTAGGGAAGGCGGTCACTCAACCATTTACCCGATTGCCCGTGTTGCTTAAAGCCGAAAACGGAACCCGCCAGGGGTAATGCACCCTGGCCGGAAGTCATCCCCGTCAGTCGTTGTCCCTGCCGGACGCTGGCCGGGAGTTCCTGACCATGCATCTTGTTGAGCATCGGCTTATAGTCGAAGAGGTCCTGCTGGCTTGGCCCTCCGGATTGGAAAAGATAGATCACCCTCTTAGCCTTCGCCGGAAAGTGTAATCCGCCGCCCAATAACGAACCTTGCACCTGCGGGCCCGCCAAATCCATGGCACCTAAAGGGTTGACCAATGACGCAAGGCTCAATCCTCCCATCCCCATCCCAAGCTTGGTCAGAAAGTCGCGGCGAGAATGTATTTTCTCATAATTATGGCAATGGTTTTGCATGGTCTTTTCTTTGAATACGTTGTAGAGAAAATGAACGCTGCTACCGCTTCACGTAGGCTTCGTCAAAACTGAAAAGTATATTGCCAACACTGGTCAACGCCGCAGTCTTCAACGGGTCAAGCGTGTCCGGAACGGGGTATTCGCCAATGGCTAATATGGAATCCGCTAAAGAAGGATTCGCCTGGTACCTGATGAGTTCTTCGTCATACAAATCCCGCAAAACACTCACTTCTTCCTGCTTTGCCTTCCGGCCGGCGACTAATCTAAAGGCATGGGCCAGTTGAGCATCAATGTCGTCCTTTTCGAACTGAATCCGTTGCGCCAGTACCCGCGCCGTTTCCACAAACTGCGGGTCATTCAGTAAGTTCAACGCCTGCAATGGCGTATTGGTAGTTGATCTTTTAACAACGCAAATGTCCCGTCCGGAAGCATCAAAATTCGTTAGGAAAGGTGGAGGAGAAGTCCGTTTAATGAACGTATACATACTCCGGCGGTACAGCTTGTCGCCATGGTCGGGAATGTAGTGCAGGAGGTCTTTGGAGAAATTGTTGGACTGAATCCATAGCCCCCCAGGCTGATAAGGGCGAACACTTGGGCCACCAATGGTTGGGACGAGTAAACCCGATGCCGCCAGGGCATTGTCCCTGATCAACTCCGCAGGAAGACGGGAGGAAGGCCCTCGTGCCAACAACAGGTTTTCTGAGTCCGCCACCCGTTGACCATCGGTGGCAATACTGCTGCGGCGATAGGCTTCAGATAGGACCATGCTTCGGAGTAACGAACGGACATCCCAGCCACTTTTCCGAAAGGTAGTGGCCAGGTGATCCAGCAAGCCGGGGTGGGAGGGAAGGCTACCCTGGCTGCCAAAATCATGCGTTGTTTTTACCAATCCCTGCCCAAACAGCAACTGCCAATACCGGTTTACGGCCACTCGGGCAGTAAGCGGGTGCTCAGGCAAGAACATCCATTCGGCCAATCCCACCCGGGTCTTCGGCAAATTCTCGGAAAACGGCAGGACGCCACGAGGAGTTTGTGGTTCCACCTTTTTACCCCTCGCATCGTAGGCCCCCCGGTGGAGGACGTAGGTGGCCCTGGTTATCGGCATTTCCTCACTGACCATCAGGCGAGGTAGCGTATCGGCCGTAACCACCCACTCGGCAAGGGTGTCGCGGAAACGTTCAATCGCCGACTGATAGGTAGTATTTTTTCGCAAAAGATGCGCTTCCGCCAGTGTTACTTTTAATGGGTCATCGGCACGAACCAATCGATTTACTTCTAGGGCCGTCAACGATCGGTTAAACAACTGTACGTCGTCAATCTGACCGATGTAAAGGCCATTTTCTCCGGTAAAAGACCGGTAGGAGGATCCCATCCTTAGCTTTCTTGAATTCCCCTTTTTCCATTGGAAGGAATTTGCAGGGTAGATGCTACCCCGGAGGTTGTCATTTCTGACGGTGTGGGCGAGGGCCTTACCATCGAGGTAAATCCTTAAGCCCTCTGCCCGGCCGGTTCCATCATAGGTAAACCCGGCTTGGTACCAGCGGCCAACCTTGATGCTGTCCTTGCTTCGAAGGTGAATCATGTCATCGGGTAGGGTTCTGATCAGCCTCACGTTGAGGTGATTTCCTTCGTCGAGGTAGAAGTCCATCCCTTTCCAGGCGGAGTTTTTTTCGCCGGCAGTACCCATCAGCGTTTGCGTTTTTAGACTATCGCGTTGGTGGGTCTGAAACCATAGGCTGGTAGAGAAGGGCTGGTGGGTGGCAAAGGCACCAGGTCCGACGTCGAAGTAGAGGTCGTCGAAGCCTTCATCGAAGTTAGCCACCGTGCCGCGGGTGGGATCTTCCGTCAGTGCCAACTCGTCGGTGGCCCATGCCACGTCATCAATGCGATGCCCTTTGGCCATTCGTTCCACGGGGAGGTGAACGTCTGGCCGTGGCGGAGCAGCGTCTTGTTTGGCCAGGAAGCGTTCGAGGTCAATTGCGGAGACGGCCACCTTTGCCCGTTCTTCACGTAGGCGGGAGAGGGCGCTTTGGTAGCGGGCCAGCTTGCTGTCAGTTGCCTTGTCCGCAAGCATCATGTAAGGGCCGAAGTTGCCATCATCGCCAATCATGCCCAACTCTTTGAAGTTGTTGAAGAAGGCGGAAAAACCGTAGTATTCTTCCTGAGAAAGGGGGTCGAACTTGTGATCATGGCAGCGACTGCAGTCCATCGTCAGGCCAAGCAGCCCGGTAGCTACGGTATTTACCCGGTCGAAAACGTAGGTCAGCCGCATCTCTTCACCAATTACGCCGCCCTCGGCGGTCATCGGGTGCATCCGGTTAAAGGCAGAGGCGATGCGTTGTTCCTTGGTGGCCTGGGGGAGCAAATCTCCGGCAAGCTGGTCGCGGACAAAGCCATCGTAAGGTTGGTTGGCTTTAAAGGCACGGATCACCCAATCCCGGTAGGGCCAGCTGAGCCGGGAACCATCGGCGTGCATGCCGTGGCTGTCGGCATAACGCGCCAGATCAAGCCAATCCATCGCCAGGCGCTCGGCGTGGGCGTCGGTGGTCATAAGCCGATCAACAATAGCGGTGTACGCTTTGTCCGTTGGCTCCGCCAGCCAGGTGTCCATTTCAGCTGGGGTAGGGGGTAGACCGTTGAGGTCGAGGTGTAAGCGGCGCAGAAGCCGTTCGTTATCAGCTCGGCCATTGGCCACCAAACTTATCTGCCGGAGCCGCTCGTTGATGAAGTGGTCGATGCTATTAGCTGCGGCGAATCCTTCCGGGTTGTCCGGCGGAGTCGGAGCATCAATAGGCAAGAAAGCCCAGTGTTCTTTCCATTTTGCCCCTTGGTCGATCCATTTAGTGAGGAGCGCGATTTCACGGGGGGAGACTGTACGTTGACTTTCCGGCGGAGGCATTTGTAGCTCCGGGTCGGTGTGTAGCATCCGAGCAATCGCGGAACTTTTGCCTACGCTACCGGAGCTGAAGGCGTAACCGTTGCCGGAGGTAAGCGCGGCGAAGGCACCTTCTTGCGTATCGAGTCGCAATTCAGCCTGGCGGGCTTTTTGGTCGGGCCCATGGCAGCTCCAGCAACGATCACTAAGGATCGGACGTATGTGCTGGTTAAAGTCAACGGTTGCCGGCAGCGTTTTGTAAGCGGCACTCACCTCTGGGGGTAGTTCGGGAGCGCAACTCCAGCAAAAGGCGATCAGTAATACTGCGCTGAATACTTTATCTCGAATTTGCATGATCTGAATTGTGGGAGGAAGATACGAAAGGTACCGTTCGCTGCGCTCACCTTAAAAGGGGGGAAGGGAGTAAAGAAAAAAGTGAATAAGGGAAAAAAGGGCTGCCGCAGGTGCCGTTATGGCTAAGTAAAAGCAATGGAGGAGCAGCAATGTCGGGCACGAAAAGACCTAAGGGGCGCCGTACAAATAACTTACGCCTTTTGACCGTCTTATTTTGCCCTCACCGCACCTAAAAATCATTTCCGTAACTGAGGCTATGCAAGGATTTTTAAGCGCGGGTAGAACAAAAGCGTCAGGTCAAAAACCAGTAAGTTATTTATACGGCGTCCCTTAGTTTAAACTATGACCATATCCCCGCCGTTTATACCCTTTCAATTCTAGCGTCCCCCCCCATGCAAGTAGACATCCTCGCCATTGGCGTACACCCCGACGACGTAGAGCTCAGCTCCTGCGGTACCTTGCTCCGGCACGCTGAACAGGGGTACACCTTTGGCCTGCTGGATTTAACCCGCGGAGAATTGGGGTCAAGGGGCAGCGGAGAAATCCGCACCAAGGAAGCGCTGGCCGCCGCCCAGGAAATGGGCGCAAAATTCCGGGAGAACCTGGACCTACCCGACGGATTTATCCAATATGACGAAGCAGCCCTGCGCAAAATTATCACCGTTCTGCGTCGGTGTCGGCCTAAAATCGTCCTGGCTAACGCCCTTGACGACCGGCACCCAGACCACGGCCGCTCAGCCAAAATCGTGGCCGACGCCTGTTTCTACAGCGGCCTCCTGAAAATTGAAACTTTGGGAGATGATGGTCAGCCCCAGGAAAAGTGGCGCCCAAAAGCACTGTACCATTACATCCAGGATCGCAACCGTAAGCCCGACTTTGTAGTCGACATCAGTGACTATCTGACTAAAAAAATGGACATCATCCGTTGTTACCGCTCTCAGTTCGATGACCACGAAAGCAACGAATACAGCAAAGAAGTCAAAACGCCGATTTCAGGTAAAGACTTCATGGCCTTTATCGAAGCAAAGGGACGCAGCTTTGGGCGCGAGGCTGGCTACGATTTTGCCGAAGGGTTTGAGGCTAGTCGGTACCCTGGGGTGAAGGATTTGTTTGACCTGGATTAGGGGACGCCTCCAGAAGCTTTCGGTCTTATGCTGGTAAGGGCGGAGCTTGCCCCCGCCCTGCCGGCCAGATTTTTATTTAGAAGCTCTGAAGGCGTCCACTAGTCCCGCGACAACTGCTCAACCAATCCCCCAAACATCTCCCGCCACTCCCCCCAACCATAAATCCCCGCAAAGCTGGTATTGTGCCACAACAGCATAAAAGGCCCACCAAAGGGTTGAAGTCCGTTGGCGAGTGTTAACACAGTCTGCTCCGCCTCCGCAGGGTCAAGGTGGAGGTAGTTTTTTAGCGTCACATCCATGGCGGCGAAGGGGTGGATCGTCAAGCTGGTAGCTTCTTCACGCTCCAGGTCATACCAGGGAAAGGCGAAATTGGTGCCGGCGCGCCAGCCAACGGCATCGGCGTAGCCCATGCTGTAATCATGGGTGATGCCAGCCAGACGTAACTGCCGGAAAGTCTCCGGCATCCGAAAACGAAGGAAGTGTTGCCTGGAATGACGAACAGCCACACCCGTTATTTCCGCGAGTCGTTCCGCTTCTGTCCGAAACAATTCGGGCCGATCAGAACTCCGGTAACCGGGGTGAATGCCCACGGTGTATTTAGCGGCTAATCGCTTAATCCATTCTCGTTGTTCCGGCGGAGAAGGGTAGGGGTTGGGGTCGCGGCGGTCGGTGCTGTCCGCCAGCAGCCAGAAGTAGATCGGGGATAGAGCGGTACCTGCCTGGTGGAGCCCTTCCAGGAAATCCAGGGTCTGGTACGGGTCCTGATGCTTCGGCGTAACGAGCCGCTGCCATGCCCGGAGGAAATGGCCTTGTACCAGGTCTCGACCGCCTGCGGCAATACCGCGTAACCCCCGGTGCTGCCAGGCCCACAGCAGATCAATGTCGTAGGTTGGAGTGAACTCGAAGGCCGGTAACGTAGGAGTGGGTAGCGTGGGGAATTTTTCCCGAATCGAGTTGCCTAGATCGCGCGCCCAAAGGTTGACGACTGGCAAATGTAGGTAGGTATGCTGAAACGCATGGCTCGCTGATGCCGGGAAACGACCGTGTTGATCGGTAGTGACATCTCCGTACTCCTCATAGCGGGAAATACTGAAGAACATCATCGCCAGGTAGTCGTGGCTAAAGGCATTGACAGGCGCCGTTGAGAAGAATAAAGGTAGCGTGTCCGTCAACCAGGTCACCTTTAAGTCTGCTGGCATCGGGTCATGACCACTAAGAAAATCATGGCTGGGCCAGTATACTGTTTGTTCGGACCCAGAGTAAGGGAGTAGGGTGACTTTTGCTGCTGCCGTAATCTCTTCCCACTTCGTTATATCTGTCATCAACCTGAACCGAAAACGAAGCTGCCCCCCGAGTTCTTTCAGGATGTAGCGTAACCTTGGGTGGCGGTGCGAACTTAGTACGGGGATTACAGTCTCGGCTGGCATGGGGCTAAGGTAAGTTGCTTTAGGAACATCAATTTAATAGCTGTACTGATTGAAGGGCAGTGCCGCAAGGGCAAGCTGCAAATCGGGCAGGTATTGAATTAACGTTCCTTAGGACTATAATTACCCGTAAACCGGCAAATGGTTTTGTTTCTTTTGGCCTTCCATAGAAGGCCTCCGGCAGGGTGATAAAAGGAGAAAGAACAGGGGAAAGGCGATTTGTATGGATGACAGACCATTAGTACAGTGTAATCTAAGTTCTTACCACTTATCCGCGATGCCTTTTACCGCTTGGCAGCGTTGCTTACATCCTCACTTAGCTACGGCTAAGCTCCGGTGTAAGCGTCTC
>JBLHRW010000240.1:0-7893 GCA_047626445.1 Neolewinella sp. | reverse complement strand
CTTTACCATCCATTAGCTTTACTTCCGCTGTGTAGAGATTCGGTGTGTCGGGAGACCACAGGGCTGGATTATTGATGGCCGGAAGGGCCACCGTCTTATCGGCGCCAAGGCTGGATGCCTTTATTTGCTTTTCTGCAACTACGCGCCCTTTAGCGTCCATCACCGTACAGGCGATGGTATGCTTAGCGGTAATAGCCGATCCTTCGCCAAAGTCAATCATTACGCTGGTCGTAGCCGCAGCGGCGGTCACTTCTGGCGAAGTGACGCGAATGTCGACCAGGTGGGTTTTTGGCAGCACCTTCAGCCACAAATCACGGGTAATACCGCCATAGATGAAGAAGTCGGCCTTTTGAGAGGGGATGACGTTGGGGTTGTAACTGTTGTCTACCCGGATGCTGATGGTGTTGCTGGTGGTCAGGGTGATAAAGTCCGTGATGTCTACGTCGAAACCGACGTAACCACCAACGTGGCCACCGGCTTTTGTACCGTTTACGTACACCTCGGTCGTTATGTTGGATCCTTCGAAGTAGAGGAGGTACCGGTCTTCTGCCTCTCCTGCAATAACCAGCTCTTTTTGGTACCAACTCGCATCGCGGCGGTAGCCGGGGATTGGGTCCATGGCGTCCCACTGGTTCCAGGTGTGGGGTAGGTTGATTGGCTGCCAGTCATTGGCCGCCTTTGCTTCCCTCAGGTCAGAGGTGTTATCCTCCAGGTACATCCAGCCGGCGTTCAGGTTGGTGATCGTCCGGGTGGGTGGGGGAGTATCCGTCATCGGAATTCCGCCGGTAGCCGACACACAGCTCATACTTACCAACCCCCAAAGAGTTGCTACAAAAATCTTCATGTCCCTTATTTTGAATTGGCGGCAGCTGAGCTGCGATTGAGTGCTTCGGCGTAGTAATAATCGGCGTAGATGATGGGCGCATCCATCTCAAACTTCCCGGGAAGACTGCCCACGCTGTGTTGCAGGAAGAAGGGAGCAACGTCGAGCTGGTACGCTTCTTTTGTTAAGCTGGCCAGGATGGTATTGGCCCATTTTTCGTACTGTTCGGCGTGGCTTTTGTCCAGATCCGCAAGGGCAAAGAGCCCCGAGGCGGTAATGGTGGCGGCTGATACATCGCGCGGTTCATCCGGGATATTGGGCGCGTCGTAATCCCAGTACGGAATCAGGTCTTCCGGTAGATTGGGGTGGGTAAAGATGTAGTCGGCAATCTTATTCGCCTGGTCCAGAAATTCCTGGCGATCGGTGTATTTATAGGCGATACCGTAGCCGTAAAGACCCCAGGCCTGCCCGCGGCTCCAGGTGGACTCGTGGTTGAGGCCCTGGTGGGTGTTCTTCATCTCCACCTGCCCGGAAAGGGTGTCGTATGAAACGACGTGGTAAGAGCTGTTGTCGTCCCGAAAGTGATTTTTCAGAGTGGTCAGCGCGTGTTGCTCTGCTATTTTATGGTAGGTAGAGTCACCGGTTTCACGGGTAGCCTCGAAGAGCATTTCCAGGTTCATCATATTGTCGATGATGACGGGGAATTGCCAAACATCGGCGTGGTGATCCCAGGAGCGCAAAGCGCCGATTTTCTCGTTGTAGCGGGTGATCAGGGTATTGGACGCGGTAATGAAAACGTCTCTGTATTTTTTGTTGCCGGTAGCTTTCCAGGCGTTTCCAAAGCTACAATAGAGCTTGAAGCCGAGGTCGTGGGTGCCACCGTCGTATTTTTCTTTTTCTACAAATGCTTGCCAGTTTTCGGCGGCGGTTTTTAGACGGTCGTCTTTACTGTGGGCGTAGAGTTCCCAGAGCAGACCGGGGAAGAAGCCGGAAGTCCAGCTCTTCGATTTGGTGCCTTTCATCTTGCCATCTTCAATCGTCCGCGGGATGCGGGTTGAATCAAGGGGGATGGTGGGCAGGTAGTCAATCATGCGTGCGGCGAGCTCATCGAGCCGTTCATCTGGCGCGGTCGCAGGTGCGGAAGAAGGTTGTTGAGCAGGCCCGTCCGTAGAGGCCTGGTTACAGGATGCAACGCAGCAGCTTACCAACGTGAGAAAAAAGAACGGGTGATAACTCATGCGGCGATTTTTAGTACGAATTAGATCAAATAAATAAAGAAGGAGCGGCATCGAAGGTGGATGCCGCTCCTAATTGGCTACGTTTTACCGTGGCGCGCTTTTTTTCGAAAACGATTAGTTCAGCATAAACTTAAGTGCCTGCTGACCGTCACGCGTTTGCAGGCGGGCGATGTACATGCCGGCGGGAAGTTGTCCGGCGGGGTTCCACGTAATCGTCTGTATACCAGCGGGCTGATGGGCCTGCTGTAAAACACTTACCTGACGCCCGATAGCGTCGTGGATGGTCAGCACTACCTGGCTGGTACTTGCCAACTTATAGGTGATCAACGCAGCTTCACTTACCGGATTTGGCGTTATGTTCAGACTGAGCTCAGGAGCTATGCGGGGCGAGTAAGTGTCGGTAGAAAGTTCGCTACAGAAATTCACTGCACCAATGGCTCCACCGTCGGTCGCTGCCGTTGCGGAGGCTGACGTGGCGTCATAGCACGGGGAGAAAGTCGAAAAGTCGAAAAGGTTACCCTGGTCAACCGGAGTACCCGCCAATGACTCGTCCTCTACAATGATGTCGAACATGTCGGTTGCCGTCGGGTCAGCGTAAAGGTCCTGCACGTATGGCAAAACGGAGACAGGAACGGCTTCAAATTCGACAACTTCCTCCGTGTAGCTAGTCGAAGCATCCGCCTGAAGTACATCAAGGATCAACTGGCTATATATGGCTGGCTGGCTAACTGAGTCGTTGGAAGCCCAGTAGTCGAGCACGTCCTGTGTGTAGAATATGTTATTGCCACCAAACTCCAACTCCGTGTCCGAGTAGAGGGTGTCGATCGTGAAGATCTTGTGGGAGCCGTTATCAGGCTGGGTCTGCTCATCCGTGTAGATCGGGGAAGTACCCAGCATCAGCGGGTTGCTCAGCATGTTGTTGGTCACCTTAACGGTTTTGGCCTGGCCGAACTGGAACGAGCCGTGACGACCAACCTGGTTGAAGACCGTATTGTGGTCAAACTCGATGTAGTTGTGCGGCTCGGAAGCACCCTGGCTTCTGAAGACACGGTCCTGAAGGTTGTGAAACACAGACTGCGTGACGACGAGAGAGTCAAAAGCAAAGTTACGAGCATCAATACCACGGCCGTTGCCCTGAAGGATCTTACGGTTACCACCATTGCGGAAAACAGAGTTGCTTACGAAGCAGCGAATGCCGTTGGCCCGCATCTGCAGGAAACCACCACGGTCTTTCTCGATGATACAGTTGTCGATAACAATGCGTGAGTTCTCTCCGAAAATACGGATAAGGCCCCAGTCGTGCTGAGCACCCGGGCCTTTGTCACCAGAAATGATCTGTATGTTGCGCACAGTCAAATCTCCCTCTGGCCAGAATATGCGTCTGAACGAACCGGAAGAATTGGGAATACGGGTGAGGACCGGCTTGGTGTCGGTATCCGTTAGGTCAGCGGCCTGAATCTGAAGTGGCCATTCTGGCTTATTGACTAGCTCGCGGCTTACGACATAAGTCGCACCATTCTCGAGGGTGTAGACCGTATTATTGTCCATCCGGTCGCCGTTGGGCATGGTGTCACCCTGGATGATGGGGTAGATGTCGGTTGGCTGGTTCGGGTCGGCATTGGCGGCTATGTCAATGACGCGCTGGCCCGTAACCGGTACCAAAAAAGCCAGACATAATAAAAGGAATGAAAAGCGGTAAAATAATTGCATGCGAACGTTGATTTAGAATATCGAAATTTCAAAAAGCATTTTTGACAGGCTGCTTTCTAAATAAAGCCTATATTTTTGTTTGGGCCTCCACATTGACGGAACTTTCGCCCGGACCGGTGGAGCGCTCTAGTTATGTTATAGTTTGTACTGCGCGCCGATGGTGCCGGTCATGCCGTAGGTCTCAACGCGGGAGATAAAACGCTCATCCCGTACGAAGGAGATGTCTTTCTGATTCGTAAAATTATTGACGTTGAGAAAGAAGCTAAGGTGGTCACCTACTTTTTGCTTAACCGAAGCATCCCAGCGCCAGTAACTCAGCACGAAACGGTCAAAGTCTTTGTTCTGGCTGTACGTCGAGGCCTTCGTCCCCTGATAGTTTCCTGAAATACGCGCCGAAAAGCTTTTATAATCGTAACCAAGAGACAAGTTGACGATGTTGGGCACCTGGCTCGGCATACTGACCGTGCGGGCGTTCGACTCGAACTCCACCCGGAAGAAGGGGAAGAAGAAGGATTCGGACGTAAGAAAAAAGGTCGAGGTTTCCGAAAAGAGCCGCGTGTAGTTGGCGTTGATCACCAGGCCGCTAAACGGAGCGGGTAAAAAGCTGAGGTTCGTCTGAAGGTCAAACTCAAAACCATAAACAGTCGACTCCGGGAAGTTGGAAAAACTGTTAAGTACGTACCCTTCGTACTGCTGGAAATTACGCTCTTCCACCAAGTCATCAACCAACTGCAGAGACTGAGGAATGAAGATGTTTTCTATGTTCTTGTAGAAAGCACCTACCGATATAAGCCCCAAACCACCTTTGTAAGCGGTGACCGCAAGGTCGTAGTTTTCAACGCGCATGTGCCGCAGATTGGGGTTACCCGCCGTTATGTTGAGTGTGTTGTCGTTGATCTGTGTTCTGGGTGAAATAAAAGAATAGTCGGGCCGCGCCAGGGTATTGGCGTAGCTCAAGCGTACGTCAAGCCAGTTTAGCGGCTCGTATTTAATGTGTAGGTGAGGTAAAAACTCCCCGTACTGCTGGAAGGTGGTGGTGTCACGGAACGACCCGGAGACCCCAACGAACTCATCCGTAATGGAGGAAATGCCAGCACTGTAGCTGTTGTCTGAATACTCATACCGGAAGCCCGGTGTGACGGATAGTTTCTTGCCGATCTTGAACTTGGCCATCAGGTACGCCGCCGAGACACTTTCGCTCACCCCAAAATTGTCGACCGCAGTATTGAAATTGACCCTGAGAATATCCCGTTGTTGGTTGTACCAATTGCGTACGAGGTCTTCGTTAAGGGCAACGTCGAAATTTACGGGTTCGCCTTCGCGGTCTTCGAAATTTACCTGGTCGCCCGGCTGTACGAAGTTGGCCAAGCTGATCAGTTGGGGGTTGGCCTCCGAGAAGATCAGGTCCCCGTCGAAAGCATCGTTGGCCGCTCGGGTAAACCGGCCGCCGAGGTAATAAAAAACTTCACCCGCACCCGTTACTTCCCGATCCCGTTCGATTGTGCGGTAGCGCACGCCCGTTTTAAGGTAGCCGCTCAGGCCCTTGGACAGCTCGAAGGGCATTTTTATGTTCACGCCGAATTCGCGGTTGTCCTCCAGGGTCTGGCTGCTCCTGTTTGCGTTACCAGCCAGGTAGGCCGTTGCCAGGTCCGGATTGGCAGCAGCCAGAAAAGTAGCGGGGTTGCCGTTACGATCAAGGTCCGAATCGAAAGGGCGCTGATCATCCGAAATGTCCAGGGTGAAGTTATATGGGTTGTCCGACTTAGATCGAGATACGGAAGCGACCCAGTCGATGGTGAATTTGGAAAGCGTATGTACTCCGGTGAGCGCGCCCATGAAGAGCTTCAGGTCGGAATCGATTCCATTAGCACTATACTGGATGCCACTGCTGGGGCTGTACTGGTTCTCAAGAATAAAACGACTCCTGCTCGTATTGCTGTACAAACCGAAGAAGCCGAAATCTGATTTCCCCACCGAATAATCAAGGTTGACGCTCGCATTGTTACGGCGGCGCTGTTCCGAACGATCTTCCAGGCGCAAACTGCTGCCAAGAATGGACGTGACTCCGGTCGTGGGGTCAGTTTCTCCCTGCGCCCAGCCATAGCTCAAAATATCGCCGCCCCGGTTGAAACGCTCGATGTTGGCCTGGGCTACGACCCCGACCTTATCCTTGAAAATGCGGCGGCTATGCTGAAGCACTCCTTTATAGTCTCCAAAGGTATTGTTGTTGTCGTTGTACCCCGCCAAACCGCGTAAGAGCGTAGTCTCCTCTGCGGGGGCTTTCCGCAAGCGGAGGTTGACCGTCCCTCCCACCGCCTCGGCGTCCATGTCCGGAAGAGGAGACTTATATACTTCGATTCCGTCGAGCAGCTCGGGAGAAATCATTGACAGATCAACGGAACGGTCGGTACCAGCGTTAGCTGGCAGGCGGACGCCGTTTATGGTAATAGCGTTGAACTTTGGCTCTAACCCCCGGATAACCACTTTTTGCCCTTCCCCGCCACTACGGTTGATACTGACACCGGGAAGACGGGAAACGGCTTCCGCCGCGTTTACATCGGGAAGCTCCTGAATCCGGTCCGCGCTGACGATGTTGGCGATAGATTCGGCGTTCAGCTGCTGGTTGATGGCTTTTGCCTGACCCAAGGCCTGGGCGGTAACCAATACCTCTTCTCCCATAACGGAAGCAAAGGAAAGTGACACGTCCTGAGTAGTGACCTGGTTGTCGATGATTTCGACCTCAATCATCTGCTCTTCAAAACCAAGAAAAGAGAACACGATCTTCTGGACCCCGATGGGTAGTCCGCTTAAGGTGTAGTTACCGTCGACGTCGCTTACCACACCTTTTGCGGAGTTCGTCTGGAGGTAGATAGTGGTGCCGGGAAGCGTACTACCGCCCTCCGTGTCAGTGACCGTACCCTTAAGGATGCCGACCTGTGCCTGGAGAGCACTTACGCTGCAGAACAAAACACAGAAGACAAATAGGAAAGATCGGAGGGAGTTAATTTGCATGTTTCAAGATCGACTAGTAAACTAAATAACACGGCTCCGAATATCTCCGAAGCAATTGGTCTGCAAACCTAGCCAATGGTGCCGTGAGGATCGTCTAGAAAAGGGAGGGCAAAAGTCCAACCCCACCATAATTACCCGCTATTTAGCCTGGTTTCCGAAGGCAGAAGGCAATTCATTGAACTGCGCCTTGAAACAGCGACGGAAGTATTTGGGGTCTTTGAAGCCAACCGCATAAGCCACTTGGGAAATGTTTAGCTGACCGCCCTCCAGTAGTTGGGCGGCACGTTTTAGCCGAACAGACTTCACAAAGTTATTCGGAGTCATCCCCGTCAGGGCTTTTAGCTTTGTAAACAAAAGAGAACGGCTAACGGCCATCCGGGTAGCAAAGTCTTCTACCTTAAAATCATAGTTGCCCATCTGTTCTTCTACGGTGGTCATCGCCTGTTCCAGAAAATACTCGTCCGCATTCGTGATGGTAATTTCGCGGGGATCTAAGGACAGGGCGCGCGCAAACTTTTCTTTAGCCTGCTGCCTGGAACGGATGATGTTGCGAACCCTCAGTTGAAGCTCTTCCGAGTGGAAGGGTTTGGTTACGTAGTCATCCGCTCCCGTCCGGAGGCCTTCGATCCGGAACGGCTCGGCGGTTCGGGCGGTTAGTAAGATAATCGGGATGTGGCTAATCTGAAGATCAGTCTTTACGGCGTGGCAAAAAGCTAGACCGTCCATTTCCGGCATCATTATGTCGCTGATAATGACGTCAGGAAGGGCTTTACGTGCTTCCACCAGGCCAGAAACACCACTGTCTGCGGTAACTATCCGGTAGGTGCCTTCAAAAATACTGCTAACGTAATTCCGGATTTCTGGATTATCGTCCACGATCAATAACTTAGCAGCGTTTTCATCAGGCGCGGCCGCAGGTGCAGGGGAAGGGTCAAGAAGCAGCCCCGGAACCTCAACCACCTTCTTCTCCGAAACGGTAAAGTCGACTTCGCTGATCTCTAGTGTCTCAAAGTGCGCCTTACCCTTTTTTAGCTCCACGACGAATACTGCACCCTGGTCTTCTCCGGTAAGGGGACCGTCGGCAACGTAAATTTCACCTTGGTGAAGCGA
>JBLHRW010000239.1:0-7893 GCA_047626445.1 Neolewinella sp. | reverse complement strand
GACGCTGCGCGTCGTAAGGTTAGTCCTTAGTCCGGTTACCCCGGACTTTGTCCGGGGTAACTAATGTGTATTCGCTACGCGAAATCATGGCAACTTATATATTTAAACTTAAATTACACTGTACTAGGCGCTCATCCAAAAAAACGAACCAAGTTATTCGGGTGGGGACACACGCAACCGGACAGCCTGAAGATAAGGCTCCACCACTTTTCCCACCGAAAAATACCGCTCAATGTGCCTACGCCCTTCCTTCCCCATCGCCTCCAATGGGCTACCCGCATCACCCGCCATCAGCATAGCTTCTGCCAGTCGTTCTACATTTTTTACAGGAACCAACCAACCGTTTTCCCCATCGAGCACCACCGCTCGCACACCTGGCACATCTGTGCCGATCATGGCACGGCCTATTGCAGCAGCCTCCAGCAACACCCGTGGGCAGCCTTCCCGATAAGACGGCAGTACCACTACTGATGAGCGAATCAGGTGAGGGCGGATATCTGCTGCTACACCATCATACTCGACGATGCCCTCCCGGGTCCAGGTTTCCAGCTCATCCGCAGATATTCCGGCAGGGTTACCTGGATCGAAGGGGCCGAGGATATGAAAGGTCAGGTTGGGATTACGGACTTTTGCGAGCCTTGCTGCAGCGACAAATTCCCGAATCCCTTTATCCGTCAACAACCGCCCGACAAAGAGACATCTTCCGGGAATCACCTCCTGATAGTCTGTATACTGGTAATCCGAAAGTGGCAGGCCGGACCCAGCCACTACGGAGGATTTATCTGCCTTCGTCAGGCCATCATTCAGGAACAACGACAGGTCATCCGGATTATGGAAAAAGACGGTGTCGGCACTTCCCAACGCCAGTCGGTACAGCATCCTCACCAGCTTATTGGTTTTCCGGCCTGAGAGGAAAGTGTAGCCTAGTCCGGTTAAGGTGCAAACGTTACCAATGCCCGCACGCCGGGCGGCAAAAGAACCGTAGATCGTTGGCTTTATGGTAAAGTGCAGGGCTGCTTTCACCTCTTCCTGCTGATAGATACGGTAAAGTTCCAGCATCAGCTTCAAATCCCGGAAAGGGTTCAGCCCTTTTCGCCGGAGGTTTGCCAGCGGGATAAAATCAGCCCCGGTAGCCTCCAGCTTCTCTCTTTCGGGACCATCCGGTGCGACAAGCAACACCCGATAACCTTCTGCCTTAAAGGCATCGATAAGGCCACGTCGGAAGTTATAGAGGTTCCAGGCGGAATTAGCAACTATGGCCAGAGTAACTTTTTTTTTGATAATCGTTGCGTGAGTTAGTAAAGGAACGGCGGTGCGTCAAATGTAGTGATAACCAGTAAATACTTGGTTGAGGGTGTCCTCCCCCGAACAACTTAGCCCGCAATGACTTCGGGTGGGGACATCCTCAACCGAACGCAGTAAACATAATCAAGTCAAATACCGCTTCAGGGCTTCTCGGTTCGGCTGCCAGGGCAAGACCCCTTCAGTTTCCCAACGCTGGTACTGGGTAAGAAGCCATGCTTTCACCGCCCCTTGCTCCTTTGTCTCGAATACTGCACCCGCGTCCGCGCCCAAAATAATGTCCTTCAGTTCCTGATCACCAGGGCCATTCACCAGCGCCAGAATGGGCCGGCCGGTAGCCAGGTAATCCCATAATTTAGCCGTTAGCACACCGTAATATCCGGAGGCAGACCAGTTCAGCAGCAGCAATATGGTCGCAGTATATTGCATTTTTTGCGCGGCCGCAGGTGCAATAGAAGGTTTTACATCGAGGCAATGTGGGGGTAAACCACGCGTCCATGACTCAAATACACCAGCCTCCTTACCCCGGTATTGCAAGCAAACTTTGTCGGGCGGTATCTGCCCTTCCGTGATCAGTTCCCGGAGCGCGTTCACCAGGGCATCCATGGTCTGCAAATGCGGATAAAGGCTACCGGTGTAAGCGATCGTAAACCGATCAGATACCGGTGCTGATCGTTCCGGCGGTAAAGACAGCAAGGCGTTGTACCGTACCCGTAGATTAGGATGCCAGCCAGCCAGCTGTGCTTTTTGTCCCTCTGAGACCGTCCATACTTCCGTAGCATCGGCAAGGATTCGTTTGCCCCACCATCGCTGTAAAGCCGGAAACCAAACGTCGTTACGAACCAGGTCCACCGGTAAATCCCGAAAATCAGCGACCCACTTCAGTTCGGGAAACTGCTGCTTCAGCTGCCGGGCGACCAGGTGGTCCGTCCAGGGCCGAAAAGAAGAAAAGATCGTATCCACCTGCCGGGTTTCCACCAGTTCCACCGCCAGGGCTAAAGCTTTTTTGCGGTAGGCCGGCCCGCCATCGTCGGTCAGGTAAACAAACGGGTAGGCCTGCCGCAGCCGCAGCAACGCTCGCACCAATGGTCGTTGCTTGGTTCTGGCGTCCACCGTACTCCCCGTCCCCGCGGAAAGCTGGCGAAGGTCCTGCCGGGGGAGATTAAACGTTGCTGTCACCGCCGGATCATCGGCGCCGTCGGCGCCAGAGCGGATCACGAAAACCTCCCCTTCCCGGGCAAAAATCTGCGCCAGGTGAGCCAGCCGACGGGCGGCAGCCCCCGCATGTGGCGGAAACCGTTGGGTGATCATCAGCGTAGCCATACTAAAGTGAGCGGGTGATGCGATGAAAAAACTCGACGCCTTTCTTGGGCAGGTAATCGGAAAACCCCGGAACAATGCGATCGATGACCTCTTGGTAACGGTAAACTTCCGCACCAGTAGCGGCAACGTGAAAGCCCAGGGTGCTGATGCCGGTAATAAACTTGATCCGGTTGCCGGCGGCAATCCGCTCGATGGAATAATCCTGGGATAGTTCCCGCAAGTCTAACCGATCAGCATACTCGGCAAAAACCTCTCGGTAGGCCAGAACATGCTTCGGATGACCAGCTTGCGTAGGATGTAATTTCAGGTAGAGTACTTTAATACCACGATCAACCACGTGGTTAAAGGTCTCCCGCAATATTTCCAGATAGTCAGGAAGGCTTACCAGACCTGCTTCCACCAAGCAAGAGGTCGCCATCAGCCAGGCATCTTCGAACGCGTTTTCGTGGCTGGGGGGAAACGTATGCTTGACAACCACCCGATCTTCTTCCGCCTTCCAGGGAAAGCATCCGTCGAGTGTTCCATAACACTTCCCTACCCCATCCAGCATTTTTATGGTCCGTCCGGGCGTTTCCCGCTGACCGGGCAGCATTAATGCCCTCATTTGCAGGTTAGCCAGGCGTTGCTTCCAGTTTTTGGGCGTCAACCGATCGAAGTAACGACTCAGTTCCTCCAGCGACTGGTAGCTCCCAAACCCATCCTCCAGGACGTGGTAAGTACCTGCCCTACTGGCCAGCACGTTCAGGTACCAATAGGTGTACATGGGGGAGTAAATCTGAAAATCAGGGGCGAGCTGGTCGAGTACCTCCGCCTTAAACCGGAGGTAGCGCTGCTTGTTGGTCCGCCGGTGCTTCAGCAGATTCCTCCCGTTGGCGTTGCTATAATCACCCCCATTCAGGATGGTGTACGCCGCCTTTTCTCCCGCCTTATAACTGCCCCTTACCCGCAAGACCAATACACTTGCCGGGTCGATGTTCTCCTGCCGGATGATGCCTTCGGTCAGGTACTCCTGCAAGATAGCGTGGGTGACGAAAACGTGGGTGTACTGCATAAAGAGGGGAAAGGAGAAGGACAAAGGTAATGGTTCGGAGCTAGTGGTTGCGGCCTCCAGAAGTTTTCGAATTTACCTCTCTAAAGATCCCGGAGGGATCGAATCGTATTTGCCCCGGGTGAGGCGGAACGCCGAAACCCGGGGTAATGGATGATGACAACTTGGCGGCGCGCAGCGCCGCAACGTTTATGGCCTTCCTCATGCCCCAGGCAAATATGGTTAGACCACTCCGTGGTGATCATTAAGCCATTTTTTTTTGGAGGTAACTGCTAAGGGACGGGAAATAAATAAACCATGCTTCTTGACCGCCTTATTTTGCCCTCACTGCACCTAAAAATCATTTCCGTAACAAAGGCTATGCAAAAGATTTTTAAGCGCAGTGAGAACAAAAGCGCCAGGTCAAAAACCAGTAAGTTATTTATACGGCGTCCCTAAGTTCGGAGCTGTCCGTCCTATTTAAGCAGCGGAGCGATCTCCGCCCCAAGCCAGTCCGAATAATTAGCATTAGATCGTTCCCCCAGGTGGTGTCCGTCGGTAGTTGCATAATCCGCGCATTCCGGTTGCGGAATATAGGCAAACGCCGTAGGCGGGAATACGGCATAGAAGCCTTTTCTGATCGCCATGGCTTTCGGTGTCTGGCATAATTCCGGGTCTACGGGCAGTTCGTAAAACACAATACGCACCCCTTGCTCCCGTAACCACCGGAGGCGTTCGGACAAGGCGCCAAGAACCTCCATCAATTCGGCAGGGTCAACTCCTTTAGCGTAATCCTCGATCTTCTGGTCCAGGCTCAACTGATTGATTGGCCGGTCCTGCAAGGAGTCCTGTATTTCGCCGACGGTACTTTGGCCCAACATCATTCCTTTCAAGACACCGACTGGCTGGTATCGTTGCCGTAGCATCGGCAGGTAGTCCCGGGCCAGGTTAGCGGCTGGATTAAGGACGACCTTCTTGAATTGCTCGTTTTCCGCCTGCAGGATGACGTTCATCTCGACCAGCACGTAGGCGGGTAATTTGTCTGCCCCCATAATGACGTTAAGCCCGTCGTTTACCCCCTGCCCACTGAAGCCCAGGTTATGCACCCACCGGCTGTCAACTTCCTCCAACGTCAGGTTTTCTGAAAGAGAAGAACCTACGATGGTCAGATCGGTGGGAGCTATCTCCGCATAGAGGTAGTCCTGGGCATGAATGACGTTCTCCCCCCAAAGCGTCTGGCTGCTGTCCAGATCCGGAGGCAGGTACCGGATGACCGCCATCCAGATCAAAAACAAAACCACTGCCGCTACTATCGACCGGAAGATCATATGCGTTTAGAATTGGAAGTAAATAAAATCTCCGGAGGAGCCCGCGTTGGTGAAGATCAGGAAGATCATCAGCCCGTAGGCCAGGGGTTGGAGGACCGACCGGTAGGCAGGTTTTTCTTTGTCGAGATACAGGTAACCGAGGTGGTAAATGACGACCGGCAGGCAATAGACAAGGACCAGGCCGACGCGCTCGAGGTTGCCGATAGGTTTGTTTGTAAAAATTTTCTGTAGGTACAGCACCACATGGCTAAACTCGGGCAGGCGGAACAATAACCAGCCAACCGTAACGACGCCAAATACCCACAGCCGGCGCAGCCAGAGATAAGGCAAGGGTCGGAAGCCACGGTCGCGCGCCAGCCGTTCCAACGCCAGGGCCATGCCGTGGTAGGCCCCCCAAACGGCGTAGCTCCAGGCGGCTCCGTGCCACAGGCCGCCCAGCACCATGGTGAGCAAGAGGTTACGGTAAGTCTTGAATGCTCCGTGCTGGTTGCCACCCAACGGAAAGTAGAGGTACTCTTTGAGGAAGGTGGACAAGGAAATGTGCCAGCGCCGCCAGAAGTCCGAAAAGCTTTTGGCGATATAAGGGAAGTCGAAGTTATCCATCAACACGTAGCCAAACAGGCGGGCGATACCGATGGCGATGAGGGAATAACCCGCAAAGTCGGCGAAGATCTGGACAGAGTAGCCCAATAACAGGGTCAGCAGGTCGATAGCCGATAGGTTTTGAAACCAGGGGTAACTCATCCAGTAGGTGTAGTCTTTAAGATTATCGGCAATCACCATTTTCAGGAAATACCCCGTCACGATGTAGCGGAAGGCGGTTTCCCAGTCGATGTCGCGCAGGAACTTCCGGCGAATTTGCGGCAGGAAGTCATGGGCTTTTACAATCGGTCCAGCGATCAATTGGGGAAAGAAGGCCAGGTAAAAAGCGATGTTCGCAAGTAAGCCCAAGGGTCGGTCGGTTGCCGCAGCCAGTTTCAACTCCTTCCCCCGGAAAGTATCTACGACCAGGCTGATTCCCTGGAAAGTAAAAAAGGAGATTCCGATGGGCAGCGGTATCGCCAGCAGGAAATCCCCGATGGCGGAGGCCTCCGGGAAGAACGTTTCTCCGATCAGCGGAGAATATTTGAAGAAAGCGAGAATGGAAAGGTTGAGAACAACCCCCAGGGTGGCAAATGCCTTACGGCGGCGTGGATCCGGGGCAGACAATATTCCGTAAGTAATGCCCCAGTTCGTCAGAATAGAAGCGATCAGCAACAGGAGTAACAGGGGGAAATTCCAGGCATAAAACACCAAACTCGCGCAGATCAACAGCCCAACCTGTCCGCTACGACGAGGAAGGAGATAGTAGGCCACAAAAGTGACGGCTAACAAGACTAGAAAAGCGGTAGAGGTAAAAAGCATGGTTAATACACAAAGCTATTAGGAAATTATTCGCCGACTAAAGTCGGTGCTGTGAGACAAAGCCCTTACGAGCTGTAAGCGTACCCCTCACCTTGTGTAGTCCTGAATGCCTGAATGCCCTTAATGGTTACTCCAACGCCTCCTTTCCTTAGTGTAGTGCTTAGTGCCTTACTGTCTTAGTGGTTCCATTCTTTAGCTGCGTAGCAGGCCTTACTCCAGCTCCCCCAGCAAAATTCCACAAATTCGCTCCGCCGCATGCCCGTCCCACAACGGTGGAATTACCCCGGTTTTCGAACGTCCCTCCAGGATGTTGTCTACTTCCTCCATGACGGTGACGGGGTTCAGATCAGCCATCAGGATGTTGGTACCAAGTTCTACGGTGATTGGCCTTTCGGTGGTATCCCGGAAGGTCAGGCAGGGCACCTGTAGGTAGGTCGTTTCTTCCTGGATGCCACCAGAATCCGTGACAATCAGCCGTGCATTGTCCATCAATTGCAGGAACTGAAGGTAGCCCTGTGGTTCCAGCAGGTGCAAGTTCTCAATGGCCAGCACCTGGTCCATCAGACCGTGTTTGGTCAGATTATTGCGCGTACGCGGGTGCATAGGAAAGACAACGGGCAGGCGTTGGGCGCATTGTTGAAGAATGCTGACGATGTCTTTCAACCCTGCCAGCTGGTCAACGTTATGCGGGCGGTGCATCGTGGTCAGGAGAAAAGATTTCGGCGCCAGGCCAAGGTCGCTCAACGTAGTACCCTTTGCCGCTTTCTCCCGGAAATACACCAGAGAGTCGATCATCACGTTACCGACAAAGTGTACACCTTTACTCAGGGTATTCTCCCGGGCCAGATTGACCAGCCCACTGTGTTCCGTGATGAAGTGATACTGGCATATGGCGTCAGTAACTACCCGGTTCACCTCCTCGGGCATCTTCCGGTCCCCACTGCGCAACCCTGCCTCCACGTGGGCAACGGGTATGCCCATCTTAACGGCTACCAGCGTAGTGGCCGTCGTTGCGTTTACGTCGCCGACCACCAGTACCAGGTCCGGCTGTTCCTCCAGCAGTACCTCCTCGAACTTCAGCATCACGTTCGCCTTCTGGTACGTGTGGCTGCCACCGCCAACCCCCAAATGATAGTGCGGCTGCGGCAAGCCCAACTGGTTGAAGAAGATGTCACTCATCTTCGCGTCGTAATGCTGCCCGGTATGGACAATCTTACTCTCAATTTTACCCGATGCTGTGAAAGCTCGGTGCAGGGGAGCAACCTTCATAAAATTCGGGCGGGCGCCTACTACGGAGATAATCTTGATCATGGAAATTAGAATTAAAGTGGGTAATTTATCAAGGAGCGCAAAGGTAGAAGTAATAATCGAGGTGTCGGGGCTGTCGGGTTGTCAAACCTCCGAGCCGTCCGACCGCCTACGCCTCGGCTCCGCCGAAGCTTCGAGCGGCCCGACGGCCTACGGCAAGCAAGAGGTGTAACGCTCCCCGTCGGACGGCTACGCACCAAG
>JBLHRW010000238.1:0-7916 GCA_047626445.1 Neolewinella sp. | reverse complement strand
CTACAAACGCCCACCGCCGAGCGCCTCTACCACGAGTACGCCGCTGGCCTACCGATCATTGATTACCACAACCACCTATCGCCAGAGGAGATTGCTACGAGCCATCAGTTCAAGAACATCACCGAAGTGTGGCTAAACGGAGACCATTACAAATGGCGGGCCATGCGGGCCAACGGCATCAATGAGAAGTACATCACCGGATCGGCGCCGGACCGAGAGAAATTCAGGAAGTGGGCGGAGACCGTTCCAAAAACGATCCGCAACCCGCTTTACCACTGGACGCACCTGGAATTACAGCGGTATTTCGGTATCAACGATCTGCTGTCTGGAGACAATGCCGACGCCCTCTACGATGCTACTACGGAGCGTTTACAACAAGCAAGCTATTCGAGCGTCGGGCTATTGGAGCAGCTGAAGGTCGAAGTGGTTTGCACGACCGATCACCCTACCGATTCCTTGCTCTTTCATCAACAACATCGCACCAGCGGCCGCGCCCTAATGATGCGGCCCACCTTCCGACCCGATAAATTTCTGACCATCGGCGCTGATGACCACCTTGAGTTCCTCCATAAGCTGGAAGAAATCACCGGTGATGAAATCAGAACCTTCGATCGACTGGTGGCCGCTCTGGAAAGCCGGGTCGACTACTTCCACGAATTAGGCTGCCAACTCTCCGATCACGGTCTGAACCAGCTCTTTGCCGACGATTACGCTGGCGCAAATCTGGACGCAATGATGGAAAAACGGCGTTCAAACAAGGCACTCTCGCCCCAAGAACAACGGCAGTTCCAAATGGCCCTGCTCCACGAACTGGCCACAATGTATTACCAACGCGGCTGGACGATGCAGCTGCACCTCGGCGCGATCAGGAACAACAACAGTCGCCTGCTGAAGTCCGTTGGCGCCGACGTGGGCTGCGACAGTATCGGCGATTTTGCTCAAGCAGAAGGCCTCTCCGCCTTCCTCAACGGGCTCGACGTAAAAGAAAAATTGCCCAAGACCATCCTTTACAACCTCAACCCGCGCGACAACGAACTCTTCGCCACTATGGCCGGAAATTTCAACGATGGCAGTATGGCCGGAAAAATCCAGTGGGGTTCCGCCTGGTGGTTCCTCGATCAGAAGGACGGGATGGAAAAGCAGATCGACGCCCTCTCCAACATGGGCCTGCTTAGCCGCTTCGTGGGAATGCTGACGGACAGCCGCAGCTTCCTTTCCTTCCCCCGCCACGAGTACTTCCGGCGGATTCTCTGTAACCAGTTCGGCAACGACGTACACGAAGGTTTGCTGCCCGACGACCTCGACCTCCTCGGTAATACGGTAAAGGACATCTGCTACCGCAACGCCCGGAATTACTTTAACTTCCACCAGGAAAAATCAACACAGGCATGAGAAACATAATTTATTTGGTCGTCCTCTTCTGCCTCCTGCTTCTTTCCAGCTGTCACGACCTTGGCGGTAAAAGAGTGGTTTACCTTGCCCATACCCTTCCGACTATCCACCCGGTACATATGGGTATGGAGGTCTTCGCGGAGAGTTTGCGCACTAGGTCCAAAGGAGAAATGGACGTCAAGATCTTCCCCGACGGCCAACTTGGCACGGAGCGGGAGGTACTGGAATTATTACAGATCGGCAGCATCGCCATGACGAAGGTTAGCGCCGCAACGATGGCCAACTTCGCACCGGAATATAAAGTGCTCGGCGTGCCCTACCTCTTCCGCAGTAAAGATCACATGTTCAAAGTGCTGGAAGGCAAAACCGGAAAGGATATCCTGGAAGCCGGCAGCGATTATTTGCTGAAGGGACTCTGCTTCTACGATGCTGGCAGCCGGAGCTTCTACACTGTTAAAAAGCCGGTTAAAACCCCAGACGACCTTGCGGGTATGAAAATCCGGGTAATGAACCACCAGATGTCAGTAGATATGGTCAACGAAATGGGTGCCTCGGCCACCCCGATGGCCTACGGTGAGCTCTACTCCGCCCTCGAACAAGGCGTGGTGGACGGTGCGGAAAACAACCCGCCCTCCTTCGTTACCTCCGGCCACTTCGAAATCGCCAAGTACTACACCCTGGACGAGCACAGCTCCGTCCCCGACGTACTGGTGATGGGCACCGAATACTGGAAGACCCTCAACGAACAGGAGCAAAAATGGGTGATGGAAGCGGCCTCAGCATCCGCCCAGGCCCAAAAAGTATTCTGGCGCGAAAACGTGGAAGCCAGCATGGCCAAGCTTAAGGCCGCAGGAGTAGAAATTTATAAGCCGGAGAAATCGCTCTTTGCCGAGAGCTCCAAGGGCGTGGTGGCGGAGTTTAGTGAGGACCCGGTTATGAAGCAACTTGTGGAGGCTATATTAGAAATTAGTGAGCTAGAGGACTAGTTCCTAATTACTAGCTCACTAGTTTCTAACTCCCTAGTTCCTAGCTTATTTTTTATAAAAATCATCCATGAAAACACTTTATCAAACCCTCAACCGGGCCATCGAATTCCTGCTGGTCCTGATCTTCAGCCTGCTGGTACTCGACGTGCTGTGGCAGGTCTTTGGTCGCTACGTGCTGAACCAATCCTTCTCGTTTACGGAGGAGTTTGCCCGTTTCGCCCTCATCTGGCTCACCATTCTGGGTGCGGCTTACCTGAACGGTCGGCAGGAGCACCTTTCAATGGACTACTGGCTGAATAAGCTTAGTCCTGCGGCCCGGGCAAAACGCTTAAAGCTCATTGAACTGTTCATGCTTGTCTTCGCCTTCATCGTAATGGTGATCGGCGGGGGAAACCTTGTTTACACGACCCTGCGTTTGGGTCAGCTTTCGGCGGCCATGCAGGTTCCGCTGGGCTTCGTTTACGCCATCGTTCCGGTCAGTGGTTTGCTGATTATGTTTTTCTCCATCTACAATTACCGCCGTCATGAGCATTGAGATTATTAGTATCATCTTACTGTTTGTCAGTTTTTTCGGTTTACTCGCTTACGGTGTTCCTGTAGCCTATAGTATCGGGATATCTACTACGCTGACCATTTTACTGAACATCGCTTTTTTACCAGGTATCACGACCGTTTCGCAACGGATGACGACCGGTATTGACAGCTTTTCTCTGTTGGCCATCCCCTTCTTCGTACTGGCGGGAGAGTTGATGAACCAGGGTGGTGTGGCGAACCGCTTGATTAACCTGGCCAAGTCGCTCATCGGGAGTTTACCGGGCGGGCTGGCTTACGTGAATACGCTGGCGGCAATGCTTTTCGGCGCAATTTCCGGCTCTGCCGTAGCAGCAGCCTCGGCGATTGGTAGCGTGATGACGGACCGGATGGAGGACGAGGGCTACCCCCGCCCCTTCAGCGCGGCGCTCAACATTACCGCTTCTACTACGGGACTACTCATTCCTCCTAGCAACGTGCTCATCGTTTATGCGCTGGCTAGTGGCGGTGCTGCTTCCGTGGCGGCACTGTTCATCGCTGGCTATGTGCCTGGCCTGATGGTCGGGCTTGCGCTGATGATCGTTGCCGCAGTGATTGCCCGCAAACGCAAATTTGCGCGCGGGGAGCGGATAAAGCTGCGCCAGGTCTGGACCGATTTCCGCAAGGCCTTCTTCAGTTTGCTGATGCTTGTTGTAATTGTCGGCGGTATCGTGAAGGGGGTTTTCACCGCGACGGAGGCCGCCGCAATTGCGGTTCTTTATGCGCTCGTTCTCGGCTTTGCTTACGGCACCATCACCGCTAAGCAGCTACCGAAGATCATCCTGGCCAGCGCCAAAACTACGGCGGTGGTGATGTTCCTGATCTGTACTTCCATGGCGATGTCGTGGCTCTTCTCCTTCGAGAGCATCCCGCAGTTAATGACCGACTTTCTACTGGAGACGGTTTCCAATCCGATCCTGATCTTCCTGCTCATTAACCTTACGCTGCTGGTCGTCGGCACCTTCATGGATATGACGCCAGCCGTACTGATCTTCACGCCAATCTTCCTGCCGGTGGTGGTTAGCCTGGGCATGGACCCGGTTCACTTCGGTATCATCATGGTGCTCAACCTTTGTATTGGGCTTTGTACGCCGCCGGTTGGTACTATTTTGTTCGTTGGGGCAGGCGTGGCTAAGGTGTCGGTTTCTAAGGTAATTAAGCCGTTGCTGCCGTTTTTGGGAGCGATGGTTTTTGTGCTGATGCTGATTACTTTCTTTGAGGATATTGCGCTTTGGTTGCCGCGGGTTTTTGGGTTATAGGCTGATGGCGTGGCGCCGTCAATTGCGTCGGTCGTAATGATACCCGTAGCCCCTGCTGCTGAGGGTTTCCACCAGCGGTTTTCTCATCGGGTGCATCTTTCCCACTGGCGCAGCCGTGAGAAAGGTTCATCCGATGTGTAAAACCACGTACAGGGCAACGCCGCCAAATTACACATCCGATGAGCTCACCACCGCTGCGCGGCGAGTGAGACACATCGGATGAGAATTAGGCTAGTTTTTAACCGCCGGCGTAGGATAAGGAGGATTCTTAACCACCGGTTGTTTCATCCCCTCCAGCTGTTTCAGCAACTCAGCAACACCCCGTTCCAACTGCGGGTCCTTACCCGCAGCCAAGGACTTGGCGTCCTGGCGGACGGCAATGTCTGGCGCAACGCCGACGTTCTCGGCGACGAAGCTGTCGTTCATGGGATCGAAGACGGCGTTATCGGGGGCGGTGAGAGAACCGCCGTCAATGAGGCGGTAGTGAGTGGAGGATTTGACCAAGCCACCCCAGGTGGTAGCACCAATAAGCTTACCTACCTTTTGCTGGCGGAAGGCCCAGGGGAAGAAATCTCCGCCAGAGCCGGCGCGTTCGTTGATCAGCAGCACCTTAGGGCCCAGGATGCCACCGGGCAGGCGCAAGGGCTTGCCGTTCGGCACTTCGTTGGTAAGGGCGGCGCGGAGCGACCGCGTCATCAGATCGACCATGTAGTCGTCGAGGAGACCACCGCCGTTGAAGCGCTCGTCGATGACGGCGCCGAGCTTGTCCTGCTGGGCGAAGTAGTAGCGGTTAAAATTGACGAAGCCGGGGCCACCGGTATTCGGCACCCAGATGTAGGCGAGTTTGCCGCCGGAGAGTTCATCGACCTTGCGGCGATTATCTTCCACCCAGGCGCGCTGGCGCAGCGCATTCTCGCTGGAGATGGGGACCACCGTTTCCTCTTCCTGCCCTTCGAAGCTGGGGCTGTCGTTGAGGTGGAGGGTTGTCTGCTGGCCACGGGTGCCGTCGAGGAATTCGTAGGGGTTATCAGCGGCGGTCAATTCGCGGCCGTTGACACCAACGAGGTAGGTACCGTCTTTCACATTAAGGCCGGGGCGGTCCAGCGGGCTACTAAGGCGGGGGTTCCAGCTCTCCGTCGTGTAGATACGGGTGATGCGCCAGCGACCGTTCTCTGCTACCAAATCGGCGCCGAGGAGGCCGACGCGGGAGCGTTCAACATCGGGAAAATCCCCGCCGCGAACGAAGCTGTGGCCTACGGATAGTTCGCCGTTCATCTGGTCCAGGATGTAGTTCAGCTCTGCGCGGTGACGAATGTGTGGCACGAGTGGCGCGTAGCGTTCGTAAACGACGTTCCAGTCGCGGCCGTGCATGCCCGGATCGTAGAAGTAGTCGCGTTCGTAGCGCCAGGCTTCTTCAAACATCTGGTTCCACTCGGCCGTCCGGTCGAGCTTCATACGGAGGCTAGGTTTCAGGCTTTCACCGCCCTTGGCGCTGGGGCCACCGGTTTTGGCGACGGACCAGCCGCCCATCGTCCGTACCAGGATCATCTTACCGTCGGCAGAAACGGAGAACTGCCGGAGGCCACCGGCGAATTCTTTGGCCTTGCGGGTTTTGAGGGTGAATTTCATGAGCTGGCCGCCGGGACTGTCACCCCGTTGGCGGGCCAGGAAGAGGGTACCGGCCGGGCCGGCGGCGGTGGCGTAGTAATTACCGTTGTCGACGGGTAGGGCAATTGTCCGACGGGCGATCCGATCGAAGTCGATCCGTACCCCATCGTCTTCATCCTTGTCTTTGGCGTCGTCGTCCTCTGCTTCTTTATCCTCATCCATGGCACCTGCGGCCCCGCCATCTTCTTCTTCCTTGTCGGCGTCCTTATCTTCTTTATCACCTTCCTCCTTGTCTTCCTTTTCCTCTTTCACTTCTTCCTCATCGCTTTCGGGAATGAAGGGGGAATCCTCGTCGTTGCGCAGCACAATCACGTACGCAGCGTAGCTCGGGTCGGCCTGCATGGAGCTGGTGTTGGCCCAGCTGGAGCCGAGAGCCAGGTCGGTACTGGCCAGGAAATAGAGGTGCTTTTTGTCCCGGTCCCAGGCGGGGCTGAAGGCATCGGCGAAGCGATTGGTCAACGCTTCGATGTCACCAGTTTCGCTGTTCCAGGTCAGGATCTGGCGGAAGTTATTTTCCGCCGTTTTCACGTAGGCGAGGTACTTGCTGTCCGGGCTCCACTTGGGGTCGGTCCGGCTACGATCCAGGTTAGTTCCTCCGGAATCAACGGTTTTCAGGCTTCCGTCTTCGAGAGTGATCACGCGAATGCGGACGTCGTCGTCCACGAAAGCGATGTGCTTTCCGTCCGGGCTCCAGGCCGGATCCCAGGCCATCTTGGAAACACCAATGCTGTGGGTTTTCACCTCGCCGCGGCCATCCTGATTGGACAGGTGCAGGCGGTAGCCCTTGCCGTCGGCGTCGGAGAACCAGGCCAGTTGATCGCCCTTGGGCGACCAGATCGGTGCCCGGTCTGCCGTGCCCGAACTCTGGGTGATGTTGCGCGAATCGCCCTTATCGACGGGCACCGTGAAGATATCTCCCCGCGATTCCATCACCGCACGTTTACCCGTTGGTGATAGCGAAATGGAGCTGGCACGACTGCTGACGTCCTCCCATTGGGTGGCAGCCCAGGGGAAATCGGCCACGATATTGATTTTTAGCTTATTTGCTTTGCCTGTTTTCGGGTCTACCGTATGCAGGTAACCGTCTTGCTCCACGATCAGTTGGTTGCCACGGGCGTCGAGCCATTTGACGTCGGTCTTCTTGAATTTGGTGACTTGGCGGAGGGCTTTGGTCGTTACGTTAAAGGCCCATACGTTCATCGTCCAGTCGCGATCGGAGAGGAAAAACACCTCGCCTTTTAGCCAGTTGGGCTGTACGTCCGTCGTCTTTTCGCTAGGGATCAGCACTTCGCTGTTGGTGTCCAAATCGAGCACAATCAGTGGGGTGTTCTGGCCGCCACGGTAGGCGCGCCATTCGGTATCCCAACGGGTCATTTTGTCGAGGGCGATGCTTTTACCGTCGGAGCTGTAGCTGCCGTCGAAGCCCCACTGCTGGGTGATTTGCACGGCTGGTCCTCCGTTAGCGGGGATGGTCCACAGGCGATTGTAGTTCGACGGAGCGCTGTTGCGTGTACTGGCGAAGAGGACGGATTTTCCGTCGGGTGTCCAGCCGCGCACCGAGCCACCACTGGGGTGCCAGGTTAGGCGGGTGGGCATGCCGCCCATGGCGTCCACTACGTAGACGGAGGTGCCACCGTCGCGGTTGGAGCTGAAGGCCAGCCATTTGCCGTCGGGCGAAAAGTGAGGGCTGCTCTCTACGGCCGCCGTGCTGGTAATGCGGCGAACGTCTTTTCCGTCCATCTCTGCGGTCCATACGTCAGCGCCATAGGTAAAGGCGATTCGGTCGGTGCCGAGATTAGGCTGGCGGAGCAGCCGGGCTTCTTGAGCAGATAGATGGGTGATAAAAAGCGTACATAGAAGTACGAGTAGGATATTCTGAAGGCGCGGACGCTGGTGCATGGTGAGGGGGTTAAGGAGCAGGGAAGATAGGGCATTCGGATTTCCCTTATAGATAGACTTTGAATTAAGGGCGATGGTTGCATCTGCCGGACAGGGCCAGAGGTCCGTCTCTTGTAGCGAGGGGATGAATCCCCTCGCTACA
>JBLHRW010000237.1:0-7918 GCA_047626445.1 Neolewinella sp. | reverse complement strand
CGACACACCGAATCTCTACACAGCGGAAGTAAAGCTAATGGATGGTAAAGATGTCGTTGACGCAATGACCGAAACCATCGGCTACCGCTTCTACCGTTTCGAGCCCTACGGTGCTTTCTTCCTGAACGGTGAGCGTCTGCTGCTGCGCGGTACCCACCGCCACGAGGAACACGCCGGCTACGGCGCGGCCATGCCCAACGAACTGCACGTTCAGGACATGGAAATGATGAAGGATATGGGCGTAAATTTCCTCCGCCTCGGGCACTATCCGCAGGACCCGGAGATTTACCGCATGGCCGATGAGCTGGGCATCGTTTTATGGGACGAGCTCCCCTGGTGCCGTGGTGGTATGGGCGGTAAGTTGTGGCAGGCGAATACCGAACGGTTGTTCCAGGAACAAATTCGTCAGAACTTCAACCACCCAAGCATCTTATTCTGGTCAGTAGGTAATGAGATTTACTGGTTGCCTGAATTTGAGAATGGCGATGATGAAAACGCGCTAAACAGCTATGTAAGCAAGCTGAATAACATCGCGAAAGAGGAAGACCCCTACCGAATGACCTCCATCCGTAAGTACTACGCCGGAGCCGATCGGATCGACGTATTCTCCCCTTCCATCTGGTCAGGCTGGTACGCAGGCGTCTACACGAACTACCGGGCTACGCTGAAGAAGAACCAAAAGCTCTACGAGCAGTTTTTGCACATGGAGTACGGTGGATCCAGCCACGTTGGTCGCCATACGGAGAACCCAATTACGGGTACAGGATCACTCAATGAAGGTGATTGGGCTGAGGTTGCTAATCAGGTAAACATCAGAAATATAGCCAAAGACGGCGACTGGACGGAAAGCTACATCGTAGACCTCTTCGACCATCACCTGAGTGTTACAGAAACAGAGCCGACCTTCGCCGGCAACGCCCAGTGGGCCTTCAAGGATTTCGGTACGCCACTGCGCCCACAAAACGCCATTCCCTACATGAACCAGAAAGGTTTGGTAGACCGTGACGGTAAACCGAAGGACGCCTTCTACGTCTATAAAAGTTACTGGGGTAAAGAGCCATTTGCCTACATAGAATCCCATACCTGGACGCACCGGCGTGGTCCAGAAGGAAAATCGCGCAACGTCCCCGTCTTTAGCAATGCCGATGAGGTAGAGCTGGTACAGGCAGGTAAGTCTTTGGGGCGTAAAACGAAGATATTGGGAGAGTTGCCCGCCCAAGGATTAAACTGGGACGTACAGTTCAAGGCTGGTGCTAACCATTTGGAAGCAAAAGCTTTCCGGGGAGGTAAACTGGTGGCGACCGATACCCTGACCGTGTTCTATGATTACCAACAAGCGGGCAACCCTAGCCGGATTCACCTGGCTTACACTGAACTTGACAATGGCAACCTGCTCGTAGAGGCAACCCTAGTGGATAAAGAAGGTCTCCGCGTCTACGATTACGAAGAAGAGGTCTATTTCACCCTCGATGGACAGGGAGAGCTCATGAAATACTACGGCACACCCACCGGCAGCAACATCATCCAAATGGCCAACGGTCGTGCGGCCATCGAACTGGTACCCGAGAAAAGTGGCAGGGCCATCATCGAAGCTCGGAATCAGGACTTTAAGGGTAGTTATATTGTCATCAACTTCAACTCCGTACGTAAATAACAAGCATGAAACACCTCCTCCGTCTTTCCGCCCTTTTCTTTGCTTTTGCCGTCGTGAGCGGTTGCGGGCAGCCCACCGACTTCGATGCCGGTGCCAAGACACCGCCCCAGGTCTACCCTCTCGATTCGGACCAGACCCAAGCCTTACTGCTTACCCAGAAAGCACCTTTTGACGTTGCCAATAAGAACAAGGTGGATGGCCCATACCAACCAAATCAAATAATCACCGTCCCGTCCGACCTGACACCGCAGAACAAGTGGATCATGTTTGAGGGACCGGTGCTGGAAAACGATAAAGTGGCCTACCGCTACTACGCCGACAGTCGCCACCGCTTTGACATCTACGGCAAAAAGGTCTCCGATTTGGTGATGGATACCGTGAGCTGGCAATACCACGACCTTATGGACTGGGGTTCAGACATCCTGAAGGTGGGGAACTCACTGGGGCTGGGCAGCCCGGCCATCTACTATATGGACAGTGTTTACACCTTATCCAATTGTGACACAAAAACCATTGAGGTAATGCAAACCGGTGGTAGCCGATCACAGATCCGAACAACCTTCAAAGGCTTACTGATTGGTGGTAAGGCTTTGGACATCGTGCAAGACTGGAGCATTGAGGCCGGCGATTACTACTCAACGATTGATCTTTCCATGTCCTACGGTGAGCTGCCGGAGGGGATGCATTTCGCAACCGGCATCGTAAGCCACCTACCCGAAATAACGTCCGGTTCCGCCAATGGCTTTGATTACCTGATGAACTGGGGGACGCAGAGTTACCACGAAGAAGGACTGGGCATGGCCGTGATGGCAAAATCTGAATACAGCCCTAAAGCAGTAGAAGACGAACTCAGTCATCTTCTGGTATTTAAAAACGCTCCGGAAAAAGTAAGCTACCGGTTTATGGCTGTTTGGGAGCAGGACCAGAGTGGCACTAAAAATGCTACTAGCTTCAAATCTATGGTAGAAGCTGCGGCTGAGAGGAAATAATATTTATACGGCACGGATGCGGGTGCAGTGCGGGTTTTTGAGCCTGGATTTAACTGGTGGCTTGTTTTTGGTGCTGGATTGTTGCGCTTTTTTGCCCGCTCCCCCGGCCCCTCTCCTGGGGAGAGGGAAGACGTGATAGACGTGGAATAGACGGATTAGACGGCAAAACATCCTATGGTTGATGAATAACGCTTTAAAAAACAGATTGCTTATGCGACTACTTTCGCTCTTCATTTTGATGTTCTTTTCCACAGCCTGCGGTGAACCTGCTAGCACGGATACAGAAGTCGTGAAAGACTCGCTCAAGCTGGATTCCGATGCAATCATCCGAGCAGCAGATAAATTTCTGGACCTCGAGATCGTCACCGTTACCAATTTTGTAGCCGACCGTAGCACGCGTGGTCTCCATGATTATTACTCCGAAGGACGCTATTGGTGGCCGGACGAGGGAAATCCGGACGGCCCCTACATCCGCCGCGACGGTATCGCCAATCCCCAAAACTTCTCCGGTCATAAGAACGCCCTACGCGGCCTCTCCGAAATGGTGACCGCGCTAACCGCTGCCTACGAAATCACCGGCAAAGAGAAATATGCCCACCGGGCCATCGAGCACGTAACGGCCTGGTTCGCGACCCCGGCTACCCGCATGAACCCTAGCCTGCTCTACGGTCAGGCCATCAAGGGTATTTCCACCGGCCAGAGCATTGGCATCATTGATACCCTGCGCCTAATCAATGTCGCATTAAGCATCGAACTGCTGGAAAAATCCGGCTTGCTGAAGGAATCCGATCTCAAACCTTGGCAGGAGCTGGAGGCTAAGGACGGGGAGCTTCCCGCTAACCTTGTCTTGTGCCAGCAAATCAGCGGAAATGAGTAGGAACCTCCGCACCAATAAAAAAATGGGAACGAGAGACCATTTTAAGAAACGCAGCCCTTCGGGGCCTTACCGTATCCAAACCAGGCCCGGAAGGCCGCTTTCCATAGTGGGGGGCCTGTCCTCAAGTATTCGTTAGAATCAAAGCCAATGCAAAAAATCATATCCAAAACATTACTTCTGGCGCTGCTACTCTGCGGTTTTAGCTGCCAGGAAGGAGGCTCCGCAGAAACCGTTGCCCCATTCGCCATAAGCAACGACGAACTCAAGACCGACGCCCTGATCCAAAGGGCCAAGACCTACCTCGACCAGCCGCCCGTTCCGCTCACCAGCGCAACCAGCGACCGCAGTGAGGGTGGCCCGCACGACTTCTACTCCGAAGGTGACTACTGGTGGCCGGACCCCGAAAACCCAGACGGACCTTATGTTCGCCGCGACGGAAAGACCAACCCGGACAACTTCGTCGCCCACCGCCAGGCAATGTGGAAGCTCAACGAATGGGTGTCAACACTGGTTGCCGCCTATAAACTGACGAGGGAACAACGCTACGCCGACCACGCCATGGAGCACCTCAACGCCTTCTTCCTCGACCCGGCAACGCTGATGAACCCCAACTTGCTCTATGCTCAGGCGATCAAGGGCAAGGTTACTGGCCGGGGCATCGGCATCATCGATACGATCCACCTGATTGAAGTCGCCCGATCGATCGAGATACTCGCTGGAATGGATTACCTCAAAGGAGAGCGGCTTAACGGACTAAAAGACTGGTTCGATGCCTACGCCACCTGGATGAATACCCACGCGTACGGCCTTGCCGAAAAAGACCACGGTAACAACCACAGCACCTGGTGGGCTACTCAGGTGGCCGCCTTTGCTCACCTTACCGGCGACAAGGAGTTGATGGACGTAGCCCGCAGACAGTTCAAAAAACTGATCTCCGCTCAGCTGGACGACCGGGGTGGGTTCACCGACGAACTGCAAAGGACCAAGCCTTACAGCTACACCCTCTTCCACCTGGAAGGCTACTCACTGCTGTGTGACATCGCCTCCACGACCACCGACAACCTATGGACGTATGAAGGCGCGCACGGCGGTATTCGGAAGGCCTGGGATTTCATCTTGCCCGCCGTAAAAGACAAATCTACCTGGCAATTTCCGCCAGACATTGAGTACTACGACCAAGTTCCTATTCAGTCCACCGGTATGCTGCTGGCGGCTCAGGCGTATCAGGATGAAGCAATGATGGCGATCTGGCGAGGCCTTAGTCCCGAGCGAAAGTCTGATGAGGTTAACCGGACTTTTGCTATTCGGGAGCCAATACTCTGGTTGCGCTGATATTCAGAAGCTCTATTTTCCACGCCCCAATACTACCTCGCCTCCAAAGCCTCCAACACAAGCTATCGCATAGCGATTACCCCTCAGACAACCTTGGACGTAGTCCGAGGCTCCCAAGCCCACCACCATGAAACGAGTCTTACTACCTATCCTCCTGACAACCCTCCTCTGCACCAGCGCCCGCGCCCAGGTAACCTCTACTGCCACGACCGGAAGCGGCAGCGGCTACCCCGCCCTGTTGGCCAGCGGCTTTCAGATTGAAGACCCAGACTGTGTACACATGGATTTCGGCTCCCACGTTACCCAGGCTTTTGATGCAGAATTGGACCGCAACGTCTTCGTATTCCACAGCCACATTGAGGAGGACAACGACCGCTGCCAGGTCTTCGACCGGGTACGGATGGAGATCAAAGGGAGTGCCAGTTCCATTCCGGAACTGCAACACCAGCAGGGAGACACGACGTATTACCGCTGGAAGTTCCGGCTCGATGAAGACTTCATCGGCGCTTCATCTTTCAACCACTTATACCAAAACAAAGCGGTAGGTGGCGATGACTCCAGTTTCCCAATCCTCACCATCACAGCACGCGCCAATAAGGTGGAAGTCAATCACAACGGTGGTGATTCTGGCAGCGCGCTCGGTTCCGTGGCCGAAGCCAACCTCACCAAATTCCGTGGTAAATGGGTGGAAGGCTACCTACGCCAGGTACACGACGAAAATGGTGAGTTGGAGGTAACGATCCGCGACATGACGACCGGCCTCACGATCTTGGAATACACCAATAACAACATCGACCTGTGGCGGGCTGGCGCAAATATAAACCGGCCCAAATGGGGCGTTTACCGCAGTAAAAACAACGTGCTGCGCGACGAAGATGTAAGCTTCGCTAATTTCTGCGTTTCTGAAGAAGCTGAAAGTCTTTGCCCTGCGGAAGCCGAGCTGGTACCAGACACCGAGGCGCCAACCGTACCCGCCGGCCTAATGGTCACCGGCACCACCTTCACCACCGCTAGTCTCGACTGGCAAGCTTCAGAAGACATCTACGGCGTGGCCAGTTACGTGGTTTACATGGACGGAAATTTAGTAGCCACCGAAACCGAAGCCATCATCTCCGGCCTTTCGACGGCTACCACCTACGCTTTCACCGTCACTGCCCGCGACGCCGCGGGCAACGAATCTGCGCAAAGCAACGCGGTAGCAGCGACAACTGATGATGCCAACGCACTACCGGATGTGGCGAGTAACCCCACTCCCGGTGACGGAGCAGCCGGCGTAGGCCCGCAATCCGGTCTCGGATGGGCGCGGGGCGGCAATACGGATGGGTTCGAAGTGTTTTTTGGAACGGAAACCGATCCGGCTTCCGTCGGCACCCAAACCGCCAACAGCTACCAGCCCGGTATGGCACCCAATACGACCTATTACTGGCGCGTGGTCTCCATTAATCAGAACGGCACGGTGACGAGCCCAATTTGGAGTTTCACCACCGGAGATAACAACCCGGAACAACTGCGTTCTTACGACAAAGTTGATTTTCCCCAACGAGTTCTATCTTACCCTTCCAGAAAAAACGAACCATGAAGAACAAAGTAGCCGTGATAACCGGTGGAAACGGAACCCTTGGCAACGCCTTTGCAAGGGCTTTGGCCGGTGCTGGCGCCCGGGTATTTATTCTTGGCCGTAACGCCGAAAAATCTGCTGCGGTTGTGGCTGATTTCGCAAAAGAAGGACGTACGATCGAGGCCGTTCAGTGCGACGTGCTTGATGAGGGCGCGGTCGCAGGTGCAGTGGAAGAGGTGATGAGCAAAGCTGGTCGGGTAGACATCCTTGTGAACGGAGCGGGCGGTAACCGAGCGGGCGCAACGGTTGGGCCAGACAGCTCCATCTTCGAGCTAAAGATCGACGACTTCCGGCAGGTGAACGACCTAAATCTTTTAGGTACCGTCATCCCCAGTATTGCCTTTGCGAAGCCGATGGTAGCGCAGGGCAGCGGTTGCATCGTCAACATCTCCTCCATGGCGGCCTTACTGCCGATCACCCGTGTAGTTGGCTACTCTGCCGCGAAGGCTGCTGTGGATAATTTTACCCGCTGGCTGGCCGTAGAACTTGCCGCTAAGTACGGTGAAGCTATCCGGGTTAACGCCATCGCTCCGGGCTTCTTCATCGCTGAGCAAAATCGTAGTCTCCTGCTGGAGGAAGACGGTAGCCTCACCGCGCGTGGTAATACCATCATCGGCCAGACGCCGCTTAAACGCTTTGGGCGGCCTGAGGAATTGATGAGCACGTTGCTTTGGCTTTGTGATGATCAGTCTTCCTTCGTTAACGGCATCGTCGTTCCCGTTGACGGTGGGTTTAGTGCTTTTTGTGGGGTTTAACCAAGCCTAATCCCGTAGGGATTGAACCATAGTAACCCGGGACGGACCGATAGCGGAGTCACGGGTCTGCACCTCCTCCCCTTCTGCCGCAGGCAACGCGAAGCGTTGCACCGGGTTTCAACAACACAACTCAGACGAATGAAAAACCTAGAACAAACCTGGCGCTGGTACGGCCCCAACGACCCTGTCAGCCTGGCCGACGTACGTCAGTCTGGGGCAACCGGCGTAGTAACCGCCCTGCACCAGATTCCGAACGGAGAAGTATGGCCGGTAGCGGCCATCCAGAAACGCAAGGAAACGATAGCAGCTGCTGGCCTCAACTGGTCGGTAGTGGAGAGCATCCCCGTCCATGAAGACATCAAGCGGCGCTCCGGCAGCTACCTTAAGTGGATAAAAAACTACCAAACCAGTATCCGCAACCTGGCATCCTGCGGCATCACCATAGTTACTTACAACTTCATGCCAGTTATGGACTGGACGCGAACCGAACTGGAGCACAAACTCCCCGACGGCAGCGAGGCGCTCTACTTCGAACGCGCTGCTTTTACCGCTTTCGACCTTTTCATTCTCCAACGGCCAGGCGCAGAAGACGACTATTCCGTAGCCGAACGGAAAGCCGCTGCGAAACGGTTCACGGGGATGAACGAAGCGGACAAGCAACGCCTCACCGGTTTCATCATCGCAGGGCTACCC
>JBLHRW010000236.1:0-7991 GCA_047626445.1 Neolewinella sp. | reverse complement strand
TAACACAATCTAACCCTGTGGTAAGATTGTCAAAAGACTGTGATACTTGTGCAAAAGATGCCGCTGCTGACAAGAGTAGTACAAACGACAAAAGTGGGCGCAAGACGCCATTAAGGGTAAATCTTAAATTCATAGATTATGATTATAAAGCAACAATAAGCAAGTTAACATTAGAAATAAGGCATTTTAAAGGTAACAGTAATTATTTGTAACAGAGGTATCCAGCCGTATCAAACAGGTATATATATGTATTTAATACCTGTTTTAATAGAGGCGAATTCTCTTTTAGCTGTTGAAGAGCAGGAAAAAGAGTTAGGAACCAGGAGCTAACAAGCTAGGTGCTAGAGAGTTGTCAATCTCACTGCCGCTCGCCGGCCCAGGTCCGCACTAAGCGCCACCCCCATACCCGCCAACCGGCCGGCTACCAAAACGTTTTCTGCAGCGTAGCGGAGAACGGGCGTTTTGCCGTCGCCCTGGGCAATGATGCCACTCCAGCGGGTGGGGAAGTCAGCGTCCGTCCAGGCTCGTTCGGGGAACCATTCGTTCAGTTTTTCCAGCAGGTAAGCCTCAGGGACGCCATTGGGGCCAAAGAGGTCGGTTTCGGAAGAGGGACCGGCCATGTGCCGGGCACCGCCGATGAGCAGGCGATCATCGCCGACATTTCGGAAGTAGACGTAGCCCTCATGGTAATGGTAGCAGCCCTTTAGATCGAAATCAGGTAAAGGGTTACTCAGCATGATCTGATTGCGAACGGGGCGGATGCTTTCGGGAAAGTCTTCGGGTAAGAGCTTTTGGGCGAAGGCATTGACGGTGACAAGTACCTGGCTGGCGGTGATGGTCCCCCACCCTGCTCCGGTAATTTCCACTGCACCTGCGTCCGCGCCCACTATCTTCTCCACCTCACTCCCAAAAAGGAAGCGAATACCCGCTGCGTGGCAGTCCGCGAGGAGCAGGGATACCAGTTTCCCGGGGTGGAGTTGGGCTTCCAGCGGGTTGTGGAGTAGTAGATCAGAAATCCCCCAACCTTCCGCATCTTCCCACCAGGTTTCCTTCAGTTCCGTAGCTTCCCGCAACAAGGCATTCAAAGCTGGCAGCCGACTACGCACCTCAGCGATGGTCTCGGGGTCATCGACTACCTCATAGCCACCGTTCTTTACCCAATCGATGCCCCGGTGGGCGAAGTTTTCCTCCAATGCCTTGATCCCGGCAAGCCGCTTGCGGACCGTATCGACCATCGAATCCTCTCCGTAGGCATCCAGGTCCGCCAGCAACTCTGTCGGGCCGCCGAAGCAGGCGAAGCCGGCATTCCGGGTGCTCGCGCCCCGGGGAATGGCCGCCCGCTCAATGACCAGCACGTCGATATTAGGCTGCAGCCGTTTGAGCTCCAGCGCGGCCTGGAGGCCGGTAAGGCCGGCACCGATGATGGCTACGTCGGGAGAACGTAGGAAGGTGGTTTGTTCCCAGTGAGAGGGGCGGATCATAATCTAATAGTTCAGTAGTCTTGTAGTTCAGTAGGGCGAACATACTACCAGACTACTGAACTACAAGACTACTAGGCTACAAGACTAATACCGCAGTCCCTCCACATCATCAAATCTCGCCATAATTCCCCAGCCGAAGAAGAAATTGGTGACGCCGATCAGGAGCTCGTTGTCGCCCTCCCCCAAGGGCAGCTCGATCCGGCTGTTCTCCAGCGAGCACCGTCCGCGCGGCGTTTTCATACCGGGAGTATTGTACAGGTTTTTGTCCTGGTACAAGGGTTTACCGTTGAGGTAGACGTAGACCTCGTCGCTGAAGCCAAAATCTAGCTTGCGGACCTGGTCTTTGCTGGCCTTGATGGTTGCTTTAAGCCAAACCATGCGTCGTGTCCCGCGTGGCGTGGCGCCGTAGCGGCGGCTGATGTTGACCAGGCCGTGGCGTTCGGCAGCGATGGTCGACCAGCTTGTGGTTGCTGTAGGCAGCACATCCTGGGTGGGTTCCTGGCCAGTGGGCAAATCGATCGGTTCGGTCACTTGCCAGTTGCGCAGGAAACGACTGTCGTTAAAGGTGGGATCAAAACCTTTGCTACCGACCAGGCCTGGGGTGGCATCCGGGGTGACGGTGAGGTTGGCGATGTAGGCGCTGCCGTCAAAGGTGACCCTCCCTTTTTTCCAGTTTCCGTCCATCAGAGGAACATATAATGCGGGAACCGTCATATCATTGACGTAGGCCAGGAGTTGCCGGTCTTTCACCACCAGTTTCACGTGGTTCCAGCCTTCCTGATTCATGTTGGCATTCGACTGGTAGCCTCCGCTCAAATCCCAGAGATTCACCCCGTTCAGGACTGCTGCGTACTGCAGACCAGTATTGATTTTATGGTCCTTTCGCCAGATTCCCCGGAGGTAAAAGTGCTCCGAGTTGGCTTCGTTTTTTCGGCGAAAATGGATGGCCGCGAAACGTGTTTTTTCGGTAAAGGCGATGTCGTATTCAATCGTCCCGTTGGCAAATTCCAAGTCTTTTACAGTGACAATATTACTACCGGCATTGGAAGTACCGCCGTCATCAATGAGCAGTGCTTTCTGGCCGAGGTGGGTAAGGAAGACGGCCGATTTACCGTTCAGCTCCCAGGCGGAGGGATCCATGGGTATGGTTTGTTTTTCTTGCGCGGCCGCAGGTACAAGGGAAAGACAAAGAGCAAGGGATAGTAGTATGCGTTGCATCGTAAGGGTTTTGGTTAATGATTCGACAAAAGTGCCGCCCAAGCTTTCCGTTTCCCATTCAAGCCCCCCACAAAACCGTGCAAATTGGTACAAGCACTTAGACAAGGCCGTGCAAAGTCGTGCAAGCCGCGTCAATAGTTGTTTCCATTATCCGATCTTGGTTCACTCCCCTACCTTTGTAATATGAACCACGAAGATCGCCTGCTGAATTATTGCTTGGCCGACATCGAAGAGAAAACCGGTTGGGGCCCTTCAGCAACGTGGACCAACAATGACTTCACGGAACTCTCTGACCGGATAGCTGATGCTACCGGCGTACACCTAAGCCCTACCACCCTGAAGCGAGTCTGGGGCCGGGTAGCCTACGCCAGTAAGCCTAGTCCCACCACCCTCGATGCGTTGGCTTCTTTTGCCGGGCACGAAAACTGGCGGGCGTTCCGGCAGGAGGTGACTGCCGCGCCCGATAACGACAAGGCCATCAATAAGGGAAAAGAAGACAATGTACTGGCGGTCGACACCGGTTTTGGGGGAATAAGGAGGCAAACAACTAACGAAGACCAGGGGCTGAAGCCCCTGGCTAAGCAGGACGTCCCTCCGGGACTTCAACGCCGTGCGCGCAATCCATTTAGGCTTTACCTCTACTATTTATTGCCACTGGGGGTACTGGCGGTAGCCATTGCCCTGCTCTTTCCAACCACCGCTGCACCTGCGTCCGCGCCTGATGAACCTGTGGAGGAAAATCCTGCTACTGCGGAACAGCCTAGCCTTGTTAACCCTGCCGACTTCTCCTTCAACTTCCGCCCGGTCACCACCGGCGTCCCCAACTCCGTTGTGTTCACCTACGATGCCACCGCCGCACCGACTGGCGATTCCGTCTTCCTACAGCAAAATTGGGATGCCAGGCGCCGGGTCCGCATTCCCAACGACCAGCACGTCTACACCTCCACTTACTACCTGCCGGGTTACTTCAAGGCCAAACTGCTCGTCGGCAATCAGATCGTAAAAGAGCGCGACCTTTTCCTACGTTCCGAAGGCTGGATAGCTGCCGCTGCCCGGAAGCCGGTTCCCATTTATCTTCCCCTGGAGGAAGTTCACCGCGAAGGCCGCCTGGCAGTTTCGGAGCCTTTACTCAAAAGCCTTGAGGTTCCCTTACAGCCCGACCCACCCAAGGTGATGTTTACCCACGTCGGGAAACTCGACGGCCTCTTCTCGGATGACTTTGCGTTCCAGACCCGGCTGCGCCACGATTACAGCGCTGGCACCTCCGTTTGCCAGAGAATACGCGTAGTGCTACTGCTGAAAAACGGGGCCATCATCGTCCCCCTCAGTCGGCCGGGCTGTACTTCAGAGTTGACGCTCTATGCTGGCGATGTTTTATTCGACGGCAAATCCAACGACCTCTCCGCCTTCGGCGTCGTCAGCGAAGACCAATGGCTTGAATTGGGCTGTACCGGAGAAGGCGACTTGCTTACTTTCTTTATTAATGGCCAACCAATTCTCACCGTAGAGAGTAAAGAAGCTCCGAAGGAATTTGCGGGCATCCGCTACGAGTTTTACGGAACTGGCTCCGTGGATGAGTTGGCGTTTGGGAATAGCGCGGGGTCGGTCTGGCAAGAAACGTTTTAGGCAAACGGAGCTAGGGGACGGGAAAAGAATAAAGTTTCGTTAGCTAAAAACGAGCTCGAAGCCAAGCCGTTCAATTGTTCGATTTGGGACAGGGTTAGCCGCGGCGGGTTCACACAAGAGTTGTTGTAATTCCAGCTTTTCGAAGAAAAACGGAATCGCTGCGACCACCATTCGGCTGCCTAATTTTTGTCCCTTTGGTGTCCCTCGCCACAGGTGCAGATGGATAAAAGCAGCTTCGCCAAATTGTACGTTATTGACGTAGGTGTGGCCAATTGCCTGGCCGTCAAATTCCGCGATCAGGTGGAAGGTTTTTTTTCCGAATACGGAGCAGTCAACTCTACCTGGATACCTGCGCCCATGGCGTCAAAACGAGAAAGGTCGCTGGTATCAATTCCCATTGCCTTAAGGTAGCTAATTGGTGCATCCTTCCAGTAGCTGACGATGGCATCGATGTCTCCTGCCGCAACCTCCCGTACTTTAAGTATTCGTTCCACAATCCTTTTGCTTTTACACCTCCCTGACTGTGTGACTATCTAACTCCCTGACTCGTTGACTCACTCCCCCATCCCCCTCAACAAATCCGCCTGAATATCCACCAGTGCCTCCAGCCCGACGCTCATCCGAACCAACCCGTCGGAGATACCGACTGAAGCTCGTTCCTCTGGTGTCAGCTTGGAGTGCGTAGTGGTGGCCGGGTGGGTAAGGATGGTTCGGGTATCCCCCAGGTTAGAGCTAAGGGTACAGAGCTGGGCGGCGTTGAGGAGGTGTTGCGCGGCGGCGATGCCGCCGGCCAGTTCGAAGGTAACAATACCGCCTCCGGCGGTCATTTGCCGGCGGGCCAGGTCGTGCTGCGGGTGGCTCTCCAAAAACGGATAATGCACCTGCGTCACCGCCGCCTGCTCCCCCAGCCAGTGGGCCATGGCCAGTGCTGACTGACAATGCGCCGCCATCCGAACGTGCAGGGTTTCCAGGCTCTTCGAGATCACCCAGGCATTGAACGGAGACATGGCCGGGCCAGTGTGTCGACAGAAGGCAACCACCTTGTCCATCACTTCCTGGCGGCCCAGCAGCAGGCCACCCAATACCCTACCCTGGCCGTCCATCCACTTGGTGGCGGAATGCGTGATCAGATCGGCACCGTAATCTGTTGGCCGCTGTAGTACCGGCGTAGCGAAGCAGTTGTCGACGATAAATAGTAGCTTATGCGCTTTGCATAGTTCCCCGGCAGCAGCGAGGTCCACCAGTTTCAAGCCCGGGTTCGAGGGTGTTTCGGTCACGAACAAGACCGTGTTTTCTTGTACGACCGCCGCCCAGGTATCAGGCTGGTCCGGATCCACGTAGGTGAAAGTTACGCCCCATTTGGGAAGAATGTTGGTCAGCAACTGGTGGGTACTTCCGAACAGGGCCCGGGTGGCTATGATGTGGTCCCCTTGCTTGACCAGCGCCGCCAGGCTAGCAAAGACCGCCGCCATCCCCGAAGCCGTGGCGAACCCTGCTTCGGTTCCTTCCAGCGCGCAAGCTTTGGCCACCAGCTCATCCACACTCGGATTGCTGTAACGGGAATAGATATTACCCGCCCGCTCACCGGCAAAAGTCTCGGCCATCGCCTCGGCGGAGTCGAAGGTAAAACTGCTCGTCAGGAACAGCGGAGCGGCATGCTCACGGTACTGCGTCTGGTCCATCTGCCCGCGAATAGCGATGGTTTGGGGTTGGAGAGATTTATCCATGCGGCAAAGGTATGATGTTGACGAATATTAACGTATAAAAATAGGGTTTTCTAGTGCTGGATTTATGACAGCTAGCGCTCAGGAACACCGCACAAATAACTTACGCCTTTTGACCGCCTGAATACTTGTTATGCCCCGCTGACAGCTAAGCGAAACCAACTATATTGAAACGTCATCCTGCCTGCCGGCAGCCTATTTTTGAAGGCCAAAAGTAGCAACCCCATTTGTGGCCGGGCCAAGGCCGGAGCTGGTAGTTGCAGGAAGCGCCCGGTGTTTCAGACAGAGCCACCGGGCTGGTAGGCCAAGTAAAATTTAGCAGAAAAATTACAGCCCTCTTTCCCAGGCCTGGAACACAAACTTGCAGCTCCTCTACAAGTTTTGAACGTTGACGATAAGCCAAGTAGTGTTGGATGGAACTCCTGGTTTCAGCTTTCGGTGAGATCGACCTTGGCGGTGGCCAGTTAAGGACGGTGTAACAAATGGCCTAACGGGCCATTAACTCAAAACCTCCACCCGCTTGCCATTTTCCGCACTCTCGATGATCGCACGGATCACCGCAATGTCCTCTTTTCCCATTTCCCCGGGGGCAAGGACCGGCGTTTTTTGTAGGATGGCCAAAGCATCATCGTCCATCTGCAACGTCTGTTGTTTACCGTCGATGGGCGGGCCGAGTAGGGTGCCGTCACTAGTCATCCCCTTCACCCCGGCGTAGGGCTGCATCGGGCTCATTTCATGCCAACCGTTCTTACCGTCGATGCGCAGTTTATTCCTTTCTTTTACTACGCTGGTCCACCCCGTCGCCACAAGCCCATTGGCGTACTCCAGGGTATAGGTAGTGGTTACGTCTACGTCCGTCGGGCGGAGCTGGGTTGCTTCCCGCACCGCAACCGGGGCCATTTGGGTGCCGCAGCGCAGGCCGTTAACGGTGTACACGCCCATATCGTAAAGCGCGCCTCCGCCCATGACCCGCTGCCCGCGCCAGTAGTCCGTCGGCGGGTCGGTACCAGCGTAGCCAGCCAGGGATGTGGCAGCGGTAAATTCCCCGTAGGCTTTATTTTTACTCAGTTCAATAAAGGCCTGGGTATTGGGTTCGTGTAGCATCCGATACCCTACACTGAGGCGAACGTTGTTTTTCTTGCACGCATCAATGATTTCCTGGCAGTCTTTCGGGGTCATCGCCATTGGCTTTTCGCACCAGACGTGCTTGCCGGCATTCGCGGCACGGACGGCAAAATCCCGGTGCGTTGCCGTAGGGGTAATAATGTAAACGACATCGATGGCAGGGTTATCTGCCAGTTCACCCATATTGTCGTAGCTGTAAACGTTCTCATCTTTGACCCCGTACTTCTGTTGCCATTCCGGTATTTTATCCGGGCTTCCCGTCACGATTCCCGCCAGGTAGCAATGTTCTGTATGCTGCAGCGAAGGGGCTATTTGCCCTTTTGCATAGCTGCCCAGGCCGAGTAGCGCAATACCTAACCGGCCTTCTTCTTCAGGCGCGGCCGCAGGTGCAGGGGAAGTTGAAGAAGCCGTGTTTTTGGCTCCGCAGCCAATCAGGGTCGGGGCCAGTACCAGCCCGGTTGCTGCCGTGACAGATTGGCGAAGAAACTTTCGGCGATTACTCTTGGACATAGACGCTCTTTTTTTGAACTGTAAACATTGGCTTCAGGAACACTGCGAGCCCTTGTCTATCTGTTTTACGATCCGCTGGTCCCCAGTCAAATAATTTTACTTTTCTGCCCCAAACTTACCCTTCAAAATCATCGCCAATAATAGGCAAATCCCAATCAGAGCAACATTGAAGTACCAAGGCATTTCACCGCCAAGCACCCCATATTTAAGTCCAAAATAACCGCCGAAGTAAACTGCGGTCATTAATAAAAACAGGCCTATTGAGGGGCGGTCACGTTTAGCTGGTTCCATCTTCTTCAGGGTTTTT
>JBLHRW010000235.1:0-8010 GCA_047626445.1 Neolewinella sp. | reverse complement strand
AGCGGCCCCGCCCTAAAAAAAAAGCCAGTACCATCAAACGACGGTACCGGCTTTCCCTTGCGAGAAGACTGGACTAGAAATTGAAGTTCAACCCAGTCCGGATTTCAAACGGGGCGTCGCCGATCCGATCGGCCTGCGAAAGGCGGAAAAGAATGAGGATTTCGTAGCCGGCGCCACCGTCCTGACCGCCCTGGCTTATGCCACCACCCAGGAAAGGGATGGCCCGGGTACTGCGGACAGGATCGCCGTTACCGTCGAAGTTCTGCACCTCGTTAAGAAGGCTGTATTCCACGTGCGCAAAGAACGGAAAAACGATCTTGGTACGGGCAAAAGCACCTGCTGACCACGTTACGAAATTAGCCTTGAATTCACCATTGCCAAAATCTTCTTTGTACCTGTTATAAGCGAAGCTGCCCCGTGGGCCAACGCTCAGGAAGTTGTTGATCTTGTAACCAACGATGGGTGACAAGCCAATCTGAAAGAAGCTGGTATTGTTACCGCCCTGAAAGGCCAATTGCGCGCCCGTACCAAACCAAAGGTTATCGGCGAAGGATTCACCTCGCTGGTCTTGATCGTTGGTGGAACTGTAATAATCGAGATCGTCGCGAGCCCCCTCTTCCGTGTTACCCTGGGCAACAAGGAAAGAAGAAAAGGCGCAGAGCAGAATTAGGGGAAGGAAGGATTGCTTAAACATAACGAAGGTTGATGACTGGCGTTATAACGGCTGTGCCGCAGGCATGTTTCAATTAGTTTATAGTTTGTAGTGGATAATCGGTAGCAAATAGGGCTAGCGCACAAGAATGCTCGCTTCGCTCGTATGGGCACCACTTAAGGCTAACATGTTAAGCCTTGCGGTAGCACTACCTACTTCCTACTCATCTATCTACTAGATCAGATCGTCGTCGTCCTCCTCCACCTTGCGTGGTTTACGACCGGGCTTTTTGCGCTTCTTCTCCACCTTGCGGGGCGGGGGGGGTGGCTTCTTGATCTTGGAGATGATCTTGTTCGGCCCTTCACGGCGTTCCACGGCCCGGCGGGCAATGTCTTGCGCAGTGATGTCGAGCTGACCACTTGCTTCCATGCGCATGCCTTCCACGCTCTTAGTGGTCGTCGGGATGGCCTCAAGGCGTTGGCGATCGATCAATTTTCCAGTAACGCTACAAGTACCGTACACTTTATTTTTGATCCGCAGCATTGCGTTTTGCAAGTCCTGTACCAGGTCTCGTTTCCGCAATACTTGTTCGTTGAGGAGTTCCAGTTGACTAACAGAGCTGCTGTTTTCTCCCATATCAGCGCCGAAGCCTTCTGACATGGTTTCGCTCAGTTCACGTGCCTGATCACGGAGCATTTGCAGCTCCGTTTTTGCTTGTTGGTAGTCCTTTTTTATCCGCTCGCCAAATTGGGCGAGGTCTTTTTCGCTATATCGTTCCATGGGATATGGTGTATCTGTAGGTCTATATAGAACAACTATTTTGCAGTGTTCTCACCTCCAATAATACATAATTTTTTCAGTTATTAAAATTCAGGATACCCTGTTTATCAGTTTAGACGCACATTTGTCCACATTGTAACACGTGGAGATATGGCGGGGTCGCAACGTTTCAAGTAGCTTAAGTGTTGTAGGCCTTGGCTATCGACTAGCCGGCTTATGGTAAGGCGCGGCCGCAGGTGCAAGGGACGGAACAACGCAAAGCGCGGCACTCAAAAGGCGCGCGAAGGTACTCAAAGTAAGGAGAATTCCCAGATTAAGCGCATGGGGTTCCAGAGCAATCGCAAGAAACCCTCTTTAAGAGAGGGGCCATTGGTGACGCTGCACGTTTTTCTAACAGGTTATTTCCAAGCCTTCGTTGCCATTACCCTGCCAATAGTCTAAACACTTTACGCTCCAGATCACTTTAATTACCATGGCAACAATACTTATCGGTGGTGGCACCGGATTTATCGGCGGGTACCTCAGCGAACGACTAAAAGAAAAAGGGTACGAAGTACGACACCTAAGTCGTAGTAAGCGGCCCGACAGCCCTTTCGCCACGTTTCAGTGGAACGTGAGGGAACAGACCATCGATGATGCAGCGCTGACCGACGTCGACTACATCATCAACCTCACCGGGGCCGGTATCGCCGACGAACGCTGGACAGCTAAGCGCAAGCAACTCATCACTTCCAGCCGGACGGACAGCACCAAACTGCTGGCTGACGCCATGAAACGGCTGAACATCAAGCCTAAACTGTACATTAATTCCAGTGCCGTAGGCTACTACGGCAACCAGGGCGAAAAATTGCTGACGGAGGAGGATAGCCCCGGAGACGGATTCCTCAGCGAAAGCTGCGTTGCCTGGGAAGAATCTGTCGACGTCGTTCGCCAACTCGGTATCCCGGTCTGCATCAACCGCACCGGCATCGTATTGCACCCAGACCATGGTGCGTTGAATAAAATGCTGATCCCGCTCCATTTCTTTACCTCCACTTACTTCGGAGACGGCCAACAATACTACTCCTGGATCCACATCGATGATATGGTGGAGACCTTCGTCTTTGCCGTCGAGCACCAGCTGACCGGCACCTACAACGCCGTAGCCCCCCACCCTGCCCGCAACAAAACGATGGCTGCCGCCCTCGGCCCCGCCAAAGGAAAGCCCGCGCTGGTGATCCCCGCACCAGCCTTCGCGCTCCAACTCGCCCTGGGTGAAATGAGCCATACTGTCCTCGACAGTGCCCGCTGCTCGCCGGCTAAACTGGAAGCGGAGGGCTTCCAGTTTAAGCACCCGGAACTGCCTGGGGCGCTGGAGGATTTGCTTCGTTAGAGGTAGAAGGTAGTAGAATTCTCGATTGGTGATTAGCTGCGCTGCTGCGGCGGTCCCGATTCTTGATTGGCTCCACACGAGGTTGCTCACTTCTTCGTTCGCCTCTCCCCCGGCCCCATCTCCTAGGGAGAGGGGAGGCACCTTTGCTCACTGCGTTCGTCCCATCTGAGCGCAAACGAGCGGAGCAAGCTCTCACATGCGGGGCCTATCAATCTATCCACTGGCCGAAGGCCATCTACCAAGCAAACGAGCGCAGCGAGTTTGCGTCTACGAGAAACGCTACGCGTTTCTTAAAGTAAGCACCGTAACCTCCGGCAAAATTCCCACCCTACCAGGGTACCCCAGGAAGCCCAGGCCACGGTTCACATATAAGGACTGTGTTCCTTCAGTATAAAGGCCGGCCCATTGCTTGTAGAGGTACTGCGCAGGACTCCATTTAAAGCCTGGAATCTCTACGCCAAACTGAAAGCCGTGGGTGTGCCCACTCAGGGTCAGGTCGATATCGGGGTAACCGGGGAGGATCTTGGCATCCCAGTGGGTAGGATCGTGGCTGAGCAATACTTTGCAATCACAGTTTTCGGTACCTGCGGTGGCCTTCGCTAAATCGGCCTTACGGGGGAAGCGGAAGGCGGAGCCCCAGTTTTCTACGCCAAGGATGCCGAGTTGGTGTCCGTTGATGTCGAGCAGGCGGTTTTCGTCGCGGAGGAGGTCCCAGCCTAGGTCGGCGTGGATTTGGTACAGCTCTTGCATATTGGCTTCCTGGGCGGCTGCTCGCTCCGCGCTGCCGCGCGGAAGGCCCCAGTCGTGGTAGTCGCCATAATCGTGGTTACCCAGAATACTGTACACACCGTATTTTCCCCGGACTTCCTTGAAAATATCGACGTACGGCAGCATCTCCGTGGCAATGTTGTTAACCAGGTCGCCGGTAAAGCAGACGATGTCAGGGTTCTCCGCATTGATCATTTCCACCGCTGCCTTCAGCGGTTCAGATTGTGTCCAGCTGCCGGAGTGCATGTCGCTGATCTGCACAATTTTCAACCCTTCCAGGCCTGCGGGCAAGTCCTTTATCCGAATGTCTTCAGCAAAACGACGGTAGCGGTAGGCGTTGCGGACAACGCCGTAGGTCAGCGTTGCCAAGGGTATACCGCCGGCCACCAGGCCGGCCATTGACAAGAACCGGGAACGGCTGGTATTCCGCTCCGATACCGGGCTAATCTTATTGAAGACCCAGGTGACGCCGCGCCGAAAATCGTCAATGCCCAGCAATAGGACGATGGGCAGCTTACATATCCAAAACAGGAAAAGCCCTACCCGAACGAAGAGTTTTGCCGACGGGGGCCAGTCCTCCAACACTTCAAATGCGTTAAGTAACAGCAGCGTGAAAGCCACCAGCGAAATCCCCAAATAAACGGCATAACCGATCTTACGGCGGATCGGTTTGTAAGGAGACAACCAACTCTTGATCGCCTGAAAGGCGTAGATATCGAGGGCCAGCAGGATGGCCAGTAAAATTAGCAGACGTAAATTCATTGGTTGGGGGGGAATAGGCTGAAATAACGTTTGGGGGGCGGAAGGGTTGTCACCAAAGAATGGGCGAATAAGAGAATGCATGAATGCCCCCCAAAGAACGCAGCGGGCTATGTGCGATGCGGTAGCCATTCCCCCATTGCTCCCTCCTCCCATTCACTACCTGAGGCTATCCACCGCCAAAAACCGGCGCGGAAAATCGTCACCAACCAACACATAAGGCTGGGGCCACAAGGAATCCAGGTACACTTCAATCCGGTGAGGTTCGCCCCCAGCGTAGAGGTTCAGGGTAGCAAAATGCTTATCCCGATCCATTATTTCATCAAAATAATCGGCATAGGGCGCGGCAGCAGGTGCAATGAAAGTTTTTGCGAGCAGGGCTACTTCCAGCGGATTACTCCTCCAATGGAGAGAATCATTACTTACCACCGTGATGCTGTCAATCCGTTCGGGGAGGATACGGAGTAAGCGACGCTCTCGGTAACTTTCAAACCTCAACAAGTGCTGTATGCCCTGAAGTGTCGTAGCATTAATGGCAAAAACGTCACCCGTCAAACTTCTCCGGGCCAGGTGCTTATCTATTTCTGAAAAGAAAAGGTCGACGGATTCTGACTGCTCTTCACTTTCCAATACTAAGGTGATGAAGCCCTCTTCCGGGAACTTCCGCATGATAGAATCCGTACGTATGGCGGCCAATCCGGCAAGTAACTCCCTAATTTTATCCGCCTGATCGTACAACTCGGTAGCCTCCCGCGTCACGGCCCAATCCTCCGTATCATCTATTCTGACGAGCGCAAAATCTTCGGTAAGACCGTCCATAATGGATATCCGATCAAGGTCAGGTAGGGCCGTAGCAATCAGGTTCGCCTTGAGGGGCTTGTCCGTATACTGTTGCCAGTAATACCAACCTGCGTAGCCAGCGATGGCCAGCAGGAGAAGAGGAATCAGTGTCCGCATCAGGCGGCGGCGTTTTCCCGTAAAAAATCACTCAGTTTGGCCATGGCCCGGGCACGATGGCTGTACTGGCGTTTTTCTGCTCCGTTCATTTCGCCAAACGTCCGTCCGTCCCCTTCTGCAGGGATGAAGATCGGATCGTAGCCAAACCCTTCTTCTCCCCTGACCCCTTCACTGATCCGGCCTTCGCAGCGGCCCTCGAAGAGGTGTTCTTCGCCGTTCATGACCAGGCAAATGAAGGTCCGGAACCGGGCGGTGCGATCTGGCTTACCGGTCAGTTCGGCAAAAATTTTGGCGTTGTTCCCTTCCGCGCTGCGCGCGGGCCCAGCGTAGTGGGCGGTGATCACCCCCGGCGCGCCGTTTAAGGCATCGACTTCCAAGCCGGTGTCTTCGCTGAAACAATCGTGGCCGTAATTTTCCTTTACGAAGCGGGCCTTCTGCTCGGCGTTGCCGGCCAGTGTGGGGGAGGTTTCGGGAATCTCTTCGTGACAGCCGATGGCCTTGAGGCTCAGGAAGTCGTAAGCTTCACCAAGCTGTGCCTTTATCTCGGCAATCTTGTGCGCATTGTTGGTGGCAAAAACCAGTTTCGTGTTTGGGGTCATCGGCAGCTAGAATTGTTGGGCTATTGCGGTTTCATAAATTCGGTCTTCACTGCCCGCCACAGGGCACTGGCAGGACCGTTGTCTCCGTTGGTTTTGGCCGTGGAGATGGTCTCCACTGAAGGGCAGACCAGGTAAGTACAGCCGGAAACTTCCACGGGGAAGTAGTCGGCCACGTTGAAGTGCAGGCCAAAGCCCTTAAGCGACTGGCCAAACAACATTACTTTATTGACTTTCAGGTGACGGACCAGGCTAGCCAAGTCGATGTCGCCCTGATCCGGAGACCAATGCAGGAGATGCAATTGCAGCGCTGGGTCGTCATACCCCGCAGCGTTGAGCACGCGGGAGAGAAAGACCAGGTCGTCGTCGTAGACCACCAAGGTTGCTACACCCGCTACGGCGTTGGGCGAAAGCTGCCGCAGGGCATCAGCGTAATCGGGCTGGCCAATCAGGTCAATATTTGGAAATAGGGACATGGGGCTAAGGTAGAGTTGATTTTGCACATCGGATGAACTTTATGGGCGGCACAATGCGACGCCAGCACAGGAGTTACTCCGCCGGTTGAAACCCTTGGCGGAGCGGGAGGGACTGAAGCTGATGGATTAGTGGCCGGCGGCGCGCAGGTGCAAGGGAAGGATAAAAGAAGCAGTAGTTCACTATCCGCCCAAACGCCTACCTTGCTGCCATGAAGACCTATCAAAAAATCCTCCTAACCTTTGTGATTCTGCTACTCGGGGCAGGCGTTTATTATTATCCTAAACTCCAGCGCGTCAACCAGGCGATGCACCTTTTCGACCGGGACATCATTGTCGATAACTTTCGTACAATGAACCAGATGATTACCTTCAAAGAGGTCAAAGCTCCGGAAACGATACATTCCTTTCCGGTAAATACTGCGGCCAATCCCTTACCCGCCAATTTCACCTACGCCGGACTGACGATGGACGTTCCGACTTACCTCGACTCCTCCTACACTACTGGCTTCCTCGTATTGCAAGACGATACCATCGTACATGAGGAGTATTTGCGCGGGCATACTGCGGCTACGCCGCAGATCGTCTGGTCCGTCTCCAAGTCTTTTCTCTCCGCATTATTAGGCATTGCCTTAGGGGAAGGGGACATCAAAAGCATTGAACAGACGGTAGACGAGTATTGCCCGGAATTAAAGGGGTCGGGTTACGAGGGCGTGAGGATCAAGGATGTGCTGCAGATGTCATCAGGGGTCGCGTTCAATGAGGATTACGCTGATTTTTGGTCCGACATCAACCGCTGGGGCCGGGGCTTTGCCTGGGGTGCCAGCCAGGACGCCTTTGCTGCAGGCCTCGTTCGGGAGCGGGAACCAGGCACCTACAACCATTACGTCAGCATCAACACCCACGTACTGGGCATGGTACTGGTGAAGGCCACGGGCAAGAGCATTACAGCATACGCCCAGGAAAAATTGTGGGATCCACTCGGGATGGAACACGACTCGTATTGGCTGACCGACGACTACGGCATGGAAATGGCCCTGGGTGGCCTGAATACCACGGTACGTAATTGCACCACACTCGGCAGCCTGTTTGAACACCGGGGCAACTGGCAGGGGAAGCAGGTGGTACCTGCCGACTGGGTAACGGCCTCCGTCACCCCCGATGCGCCACACCTGCAGCCCGGAGAACGGGCGAATTCAGCCCACAGCGACGGCTACGGCTACCAGTGGTGGGTTCCCGAGGGAGACCAGGGAGAATTTCTCGCCAGGGGCGTTTACAACCAGTTTATTTATGTCAACCCGACGACGCATACCGTTATCGTAAAACACTCGGCCAACCCCGGTTTTACGACCAATAGTGACGTGGGGACTTCGGACATGTTTTTGGCGCTGTGCCGGGCGGTAATAGAATAACCCCTAAGATATTAAGGACACTAAGGGCTACACTAAAGTTGAGGATCTTCGGGTAAGGAGGCGCACGAGCGTAGCGAGCTGCCTCATGCGGTAGCTGCAACCTGCAACGGGAGCGAAGCGACCTTGCAACCTGCAACCTGCAACGGGAGCGAAGCGACCTTGCAACCTGCAACGGGAGCGAAGCGACCTTGCAACCTGCAACGGGAGCGAAGCGACCTTGCAACCTGCAACCTGCAACGGG
>JBLHRW010000234.1:0-8011 GCA_047626445.1 Neolewinella sp. | reverse complement strand
CTGTTGCAGGGTCGCTCCGCTCCTGTTGCAGGGTCGCTACGCTCCGTTGCAAGGGTTGCACGAGTCGCTCAACACGAGTGAGTCGAGCTACCATATGCGGTAGCTGCAACCTGTAACGCGCCGCAGGCGCGCTGCAACAAGGAGCGAAGCGACTGACCTGTAACGCGCCGCAGGCGCGCTGCAACAAGGAGCGAAGCGACTGACCTGTAACGCGCCGCAGGCGCGCTACCCCTCAAACAAGCGCCGCATCTTAACCTCCTCCATCACCTGAGCCAAGTCCTCCCTGCTGATGCGCTTTTCGAGGTAGAGGCTCTGCACCAGTTTGACCTGATCGTCGAGTGGGAGGAGTTCATCGATTTGCAGAAACCGATCGCGTAGGTAGCGGTCGCGGGCCACGCGCATGCTGGCGATGAATTCGTCGACGCTTTGCTCGTCTTCCGGGCGGTAGTAGAAGGTGACATTGGATTCACCGTAGAGAATTTTGAAGCGTTCCTGTTTAGCCAATTGGTATAGCGGATAAATAAAGGCGAGGCTGGCCAGCACGGCAGGCACGTAGAACCACCAGGTACCGCGAATACCTGCCCAGAGGAGCCACACGATCCAGAAAGTGAAGACGACGTTCAGCAATATGGCGCCCAACAGGAAGGTCTGGCGCACGTCGAAACCGCGCCCCTGCACTACGGCGTCGAAGTCGATGTCTTCCCAGTCTAGTTTATAGCCGTCGAAGCGGCCAAGCGACTTGCGCTCCACCAGCAGGGCGTCCGGCTTGATCCGAAACTTGCGGTAGTCACGGCCTTCTTGTTGGTGGAGTTTTGCGGGCATATTTGTTTGGCTTAGTGTACTACGAACAACGTTGGAGGCGGGTGGTAAAGTTGCTCCATTATGATAACGTTGTCAACTCCTTTTTTACGGCGAGGACGCGGGATGCAGAGAAAGTTTTTTAAGCGCAATAAATGCTTGAGCAGCTAAAAACATACCTCACCTAGGCAAAACCGCAGAAGGGTGGGTAGTAACCTATTGCACAGAGTAATCGGAACGTTGTGACAGCTCGAAGAGCTTCATATCCTATATTTTTTCATTCGCACGAGCTGCCCGATATTCTTTTCTAATAAATCTGGCTTGTGCTATTTTAATTTGCGCTATAAACTGATCAACCAATAAAGCATCCGGAGTTATTTCATGTTTACGATACCGGAATAGTCCATTAATTTGGTGCAAGCGTGTCTCCATTAGTTAGGTATTTTCAATTAAAAATACAATAAAATTACGACATAGTTTTAGACAAAAAAATCGAATAAGAGAATCAGGCTGCGAAGCAAAAGGGTGGAGCGTGGCATCTACCTGGGCTTGGAGGTTGGCTCAAGAGAGGAGAATTGATGGGACACTACTTTTCAGGACCTCCTCGGCGGAAGCCGAGGGTACACGTATGCATAGCACGAAAAAGGCCCGGCTCCCCACGAGGGACAGCCGGGCCATTCAAATAAACTACGAATTCAAACTACTCGTTAACTCTTTTTGCCGTCTCCTTTATTAGGAGCGGACTTAGTTTCATCCGTCATTTCGGCGTCTTCCGGCTTTTGCTGCACCAGCCCCTTGGGCAGGCTCATACCGCTTTGGCTGAGGAAGTCGTTGAGTTGTGGCACCATTCCGTAGAGGCCCTGGACGAAGTTGCCTACGCCCTTACCATTGCCATTGTCGTAGACGATGACCTTATCGATCTCTACGTCCTTGATGGCTTCGATCTGGATTTTGGTCAGTGCTTCCAGCTTATCGAGCATGAGGTAATTGATGGCGCTTTGTACGTCTCCACCGGCAGCGGCGACGAGTTGCTTAAAGCCTTCGGCTTGCTTCTTGAGCAATTCTTCCATACCCTGGGCTTCGGCCTTGTATTTCGCGAGTGCGGCATCAGCTTCACCTTTAGCAATCTCCCGCGTACTTTCGGCCTGGGCCTGTGCGGCGATGACGGCCTTCTGGCGCTCGATATCGGCCTGGACAACCTGCTCGGCTTCCTTCTCCGCTTTTTCCTTCAGCGCGCGGGCTTTCTCGGCCGCTTCCTGGGCTTTGTACGACTCTTCTTCGGCCTTGGCCTGGGCGACCTTGCGGGCGGCTTCGGCACGGCGGTTGGCTTCGGCGAGGGCTACGTCGCGGGCGGCGTTGGACTCGGCGATTTTGATAGCGGCTTCGTTCTTACCCTCCTGGGCTTCGGCGTTGAATTTAGATTCTCCGATCTCGGCGCGGGAGTTGGCGTCGGCCACCTTGATTCGCTGAGCTTGCGTAGCTTCGGCTTCACCGACCATGGCACGGGCGTTGGCGTCTGCAATCTTGATACGTTGTTCCTGGGCAGCTTCGGCTTCCCCGATCTCCGCCTGAGCGGTGAGGGCGGCTACTTTGGTACGCTGCTCCTGCTGGGCTTCGGCACGGCCGATGCTACCAGTACGTTTCTCCTGGGCTACTTTCACCTCCGCCTCGTTGATGGCGCGGGCGGCGGCTTCCTGACCGAGGGCCATGATGTAGCCGGACTCGTCCTGGATATCGGTAACGTTTACGTTGATGAGGCGCAGACCTACTTTGTGGAGTTCTTCTCCAACGTTGGAGTACACACTGGAGACGAATTTGTCCCGGTCCGTATTCAGTTCCTCGATGTCCATATTGGCAATCACGAGGCGCATCTGGCCCATGATGATGTCTTGGCTGAGGCGGGCGACCTCCTCGCGGGTAAGCGACAAGAGGCGGTTGGCCGCAGCGAGCATCAGGGTTTCGTCTTCACCGATTCCTACGGTAAACTGTGAAGGGACGTTCACGCGGATGTTCTGCTTGGAAAGCGCATCTTTGAGGTTTACGTCGATAGATAGTGGCGTGAGGTCGAGGTAGCGGTAATCCTGGATAACGGGCCAGACGAAGGCTGCGCCACCGGCGTAACATTTCGCAGATTGGCCGCCACCGGTTCTACCGTATACAACGAGGATCTTATCCGAGGGACAACGCTTGTAGCGGCTGACTAGGAAAAAGATAAATAATACGACGAGGAGCGCGGCTCCTCCAATTAATTCTAGCATAGTAATAAGGGTTTAGCTCCCTGGTATTTGAGAGAATAATGAGTGATTTTGACGATTTTCGAGTTATCGGGTTGTCAAAAGGGCTTGGGCGGGCTACTTGACAACAGGACAACTCATCAGCTCGTTGGGCTGACGACAACAATCCCATCTTCTCCGATCTGATCGACGACGATGGACGCTCCCGTAGGGATGTCTTCATTGAGCAAGGAGCGGGCTTTAATTTCACGCTTAGTGCCCCGAACCACGACCTGCACCAGCCCCTCGCCTTCGGCGGGGATGCGGAGGTACACCGTCCCTTGCTCCATGATGGCGTCTTCTAGGGACCAGTTGACGAACTCCTGTTGGGAAAGCAAAAATTTCAGGAGTAAGCTGAGCAAATAAACGCCCAATGCACCTGCGGCCGCGCCCACAATAAATGCCATGATAGGATTGGTCTCCGTGAGCAAGACCAGGCGAACCACCCAGGCACCGACGGCGAAAAAGGTGAGCATGCCTTTGAGTACGCCCAGCCCACCGGCATCCGTATCGAAGTCAAGATCAAGGTCCAGACCACTTACCAGTGACAGGAGTAACAGCAGGATCAGTATCCCCCCCGCAGTCAGGGCAACGTAAGAAAGTATGGTAATCATGAGCGGCGGATTTTAGGGCATACAGGTAAAAAAGGGCAGAACACTAATTGACGGCCAGCAAAGTTTGGCCGGTTGACGCTCCACCAAATAAGGGTGATCATCAAACCGAAACTTAAAGGAATCGCTGCGGCAAGTATGGTGGTCATTTATGGTGCTTAATTATTACATCACAATAACGCCAAAACAATTGGTTTGCGTTGTGTCGTTTGTCGAAGGTTTTAGGGTGTACGTCTGAATAGCGGTCAATCATTCCTCCTCCACCAGCGTCAGGTCCCGCCGCACGGCAATGGCGGCGTTGAGTTCGAAGCCGATGATGAGAATAAGGGCATTGAGTTGGAGCCACAGCATCACAATAATGATGGTGGCAATGGAGCCGTAGAATTTGATGTAAGTATCGTACCGATCGAAGCCGTCGATGTAGAAGCTGAAGGCGACGGAGGTGGCCAGGGAGAGAAAGGTCGCCAGGGTGACACCGGGGCTGAAGTAGCTAAATTTTTTGATGGTGGCAGCGCCGTAGCGATACAGGGTGCCGATGGTAACATAGTACAGGAGGATCATGATGATCCACCGGAGCACGTTGCCCATAAAGGAGGCGAAACTGCCAGCAGAAGCACCAGTGATCCAGTTGACAAAGGAATCGCCCAGGATTACGAAGAGTGTGCTGGAGACAAGAAAAAGTCCGATCAGCAGGGTAAGCCCCGCGGCGATGAGGCGCTTTTTGAAAACGTTGCGGCGTTTGAAGGTCTTGACGTAGCTTTTTTCGAAGGCCTGCATGAGTGCGATCACCCCGTTGCTGGAGAAATAGATGGCCAACAGGAAACCGAAGCTGAGTAAGCCGATGCGAGGGGAATTAGTGATCTCCTGGACGAAGACCAGCACGAATTCCCCAGCCTGGCCGGGCATCACCTGGCTAATTTCCTCGTCCAGTGTCTGATTGAAATTACCGATAGCGGGGTACCAAAGCACCAGTACATCGAGGGCAAAAGGTAACAGCGTAAAAATGGTCAGGATCGAAGGGAACAACGAGAGGAAGAAACTGAATGCTACGCTGTTGGCCCGGGTAAAGAGGTCGTCTCGTTGCACCTCATGAATCACAAAAACGACCACGTCGTATATCGGCACGCCGTGAAAGCCGATGAAGGAATTCTCTTTGGTATACTTTTTCACTCCCAGCCAGACAGGATGCTGGAGGAAGAAGTTTTTAATACTAACTAAGGTACGCAGCTTACGCTTCAAAATGATGCCGTAGTTTTTCAAGGAGATAGTCCGGTGCAGGCACTGCTTTACCGGTTTTCATATCGACGAAACACAATTTTACGGATCCGCCGTTTACCAATTTGCCCTTCGGGTTCCGAATTTCGACGTGGAAGGTGATGGTATCGACGGGCAACTTACGCAATGTCGTGGTAATTGTCAATAATTCATCATAACGCCCCGGCCGTACAAACCGTTGGTTGAGGCTCATAACTGGCAACATAACACCGTGTTCGGCCTCCATATTGGCGTAGGTTAGGCCCAGATCCCGGAGCATCTCGACCCGACCGATCTCGTACAGCAGGGCGTAATTCCCGTAGTAGAGGTAGGCCATTTGGTCGGTTTCGCCGTAGCGGACGCGGTGCGTGGTAATGGATTGGAACATGGTCTGTTGGTATGTGGGTATGTGGGTCAGTTAGTCTGTTGGGGAATGCAAAGCTACGTGACTACTTCGGGATTCTGGGCGCGGGCGCGGGTGCAGGGGAGGTTTTAAGGCAGTACAGGTGGCCGGCTAACGGAGGCTCAAAAGCCGTTAAAAAAGAAAACATGCTTGAAAGTAGGCCGCCGGCAGGCAGGTGTCACGTGCTGCCACGCTCTGTAATAATGTGCCAGAGTTAACATGACAAAACGCTAGGGTTTAAGGCAGGGTTCAACCGAACAAGCCTTTTCCTTTTTGTAAAAAACCGGCACGGCTTAAGCCTTACAGATTGGACACCCTACGTTTACCCCCCACCCTAACCCTCTCCAAATCGCCTACGGCTGTGGAGGGAGAAGAACCACGCTGCGGCTACGGCCTTGCTTGTAAGTGGTAATGGCTGATTAATTCGCCCTTAGGGACGCCGTACAAATAACTTAAGCCTTTTCTCCTTTTTCCCCTTACTCTCCGTATCATCGCAGTTGAAGAAAACAAACAAAATATGTCCAGAAAGATAAGAATGGGAATGGTTGGTGGTGGCCGCGGGGCCTTCATCGGTGGTGTACACCGTATTGCGGCGGCGATCGACCAGCAGATCGAACTGGTTTGTGGCGCCTTCAGCTCCAACCCGGAGAAAAGCCGGTTGAGCGGGGAAGATTTTTATCTCCCGAAAGAACGCGTCTACGGCAGTTACGAAGAGATGATTCTGAAGGAAAAGGAGTTGCCGTTGGGCGAACGGATGGACTTCGTTTCGATCGTCACGCCGAACCACGTCCACTTCGGCCCGGCGAAGCTGGCCCTGGAGAACGGTTTTCACGTGGTTTGTGATAAGCCCGTCACCTTCAGCGTTTCGGAAGCTCGCATTCTTGTTGACCTGGTTAAGGAAACCGGATTGATCTTTGCCCTGACCCATAATTATACCGGCTACCCGATGGTCAAACAGGCCCGGGTTATGGTGGCAAACGGGGACATCGGTAAAGTCCGCAAGGTCGTGGTGGAATACCCGCAGGGTTGGCTGGCCACGAAGAAAGAAGACACCGACCATAAGCAGGCCGGTTGGCGGGTAGACCCCACCAAGTCGGGCATGGGCGGTGCTATGGGTGACATTGGCACCCACGCAGAGAACCTGGCCGAGTACATCACGGGCCTGAAGATCACCGAAGTCTGCGCCGACCTGACGTCCTTCGTGGAAGGTCGATTGCTCGATGATGATGCCAATATCCTTTTGCGGATGGAAGGCGGCGCTAAAGGCGTACTCCATTGTTCCCAGATCGCCGTTGGCGAGGAGAATGCCCTCAACATTCGGATTTGGGGCGAGACTGGCGGCCTGGAGTGGCACCAGATGGAACCCAATACCTTGATCGTGAAAGCGCACGAAGGACCGGCAACCTATTTCCGGACCGGCATCGGCCAGCTCTCCGCCGCCGCCGCCGCCCATACCCGGGTGCCCGGTGGGCATCCCGAAGGTTACCTCGAAGGGTTTGCTAATATTTACCACAACTTTGCCTCCTGCGTCCGCGCCCGCTTAGAAGGCACTACGCCTAACCCATTGCACACCGATTTTCCCTCCGTGGAAGACGGCCTGCGTGGCATGATCTTCGTGGAGAAGGTGGTGGAGAATAGCCGGGGGACGGAGAAGTGGACTAAGTTGTAGGGGGAAGAAGGACCTAGTGGTCGAGTTCTTAAGTCTTCGAACATTTAACGCAGGCAGCGTGGTGCTGGACGACTAACTGAAAGCCGATCATAGCCATAGCTACGTGAGGTTTTCAGTTGGGAAGTACAGCGCCGCGATGGCAAGTTAAATGGATGAATATTTATGAACTCGACCACTAGTGGGCCAGCCAGTAAGTTTCGTCGCGCGGAGGGAGGCACCTTTGGACTGCTACGCAGCTATTTGTTCTCACAGAGGGCAGCACAGAGCTGCCGTTGTAGGAAGAGAGGATGTCAATTTAAGCGCTTAAACGGCCATCCTCCCTAGTATCCCCTCAGTCTGCTGCCGGTGCCGTAAGAGGTGTGCAATGGCGTGCTCAAAGAGCTGCTCTACGTCGTAGGTCTAGCCTCAGGTTACTTTGATCTTATCGCTTTCGTCGTAGCATTCTAGCGGTAGATCGGGGTAGTCCAGAAAGAGTTTGTTCGTTGCAGGACATCACGTCATCAGGGGCTGCGCAATAGGCTGCGGCGGAGGGTAATTGCTTCCGTATGCGGTAGTCTAGGTCTTCGCCCTTCCACCTCCGAACGGCGATGGCGTAGCCGTAGCCGGAACGCACGATGTGGGTGAGGATCGTCTGGATAGACCGGCAATCTTCATCCTTGGTTTCCTGGTCGACGACCTTTGCTATAGCGTCGTCACCCAGGCTGCGGATGGTGGCTTTGAGGTCAGCGATGGCGCGGGCATATTCGTCGGTGAGGGCGGCTTTGGCGCGGGACTCGGTGAGGGTGGCGGGGTATTGCATATTGGGAAGATACGGTGGTACAGGATTTATAATGAGCAAGTCCTCTGGGCGGGGCCGCAGGTGCAGGGGCATACTCCCGTCGGGAACCCGAGGTAAAAACGTTTGCCTGTAGGGGCGACCGCAAGGGATCGCCCCTACAGGCAGCCGGCGGGAGGGCCGTGTTAGCTGGCACGAACACGTTTTCACCTCAAGTGACCGACAGTA
>JBLHRW010000233.1:0-8030 GCA_047626445.1 Neolewinella sp. | reverse complement strand
GAGTTTCCAGTTTTGGATCAGGTTACTCAGGTGGGCTTTCTCTGCGTCCCGCCCCACCAGGAAGGATTCCCCGATGTAGCCCTTGGTCATCAGGATATTCGTGTACGCGGCGTTGCCCAGGGGCGGTTTCCGTTGGTTAATAACGCGGACGACCTTCTCCGACACGCTCATTTTATCTTCCCGGGAGGCATTAGCCCGCCAGCGTTCAAGGCCGGCGAAAGTATTGCCTAACCATTCTTTAACCCCGTCAAAAAGCTGGCCTTGCCGGCGCGTGAATTCATTGATGCCCGACTGCAGCGGCAGCGGTAGAAAACCCGGCACGGGGCGATAGACCGAAGTCAGGCGCAGGTCCGTTTCTACCAGTTGGAGTACCTGGTTACTGATGTCTAAAAACGTCGTATGGGTGGCCTTAGTCCGGGCAATGACGTTGTAAAACGGCTGACCTAGCTGATCGGCGTCGTAGTCGACTGGTCGGCCGGCGTTTAGCTCATTGGACAGCAGTAACGTCCGGTTCCGCACGTTGGCTACGGCAACGCCCAGGTCGCTTTGAGCCTGTTCACTTAGCTCCCACAACTCGTAGAGCTGGGGTAGGATTTCAGAGGAGATCCATTGGTCGGTGGCCCGGCGAAAGTTGACCTCCTTAAACTGGAGTATCCCGTGATCGGCGCCCACCGTCACCCGCATTCGTTCAGCGAGCTCGGCGATCTTTTCCGTCAGTTGATTGGTGAATTCATGGATTTTCTGGCCGGGTATCGTGTCGTTCAGGTACTCGTCGAGGCGAGCGGCAATTTTACCAGGCCGTTGGTCTGCCTCGTCGACAGTACTGTCCATAACAAAAGCGGTGATCTCGTCGGCGCGGCCGATGGCGGAGGTAAACGATGTTTCCGCAGCGGCGGCGCAATCCTGTAGGATCTGTCGGATTTCGGCCAGGGTACCTACTTGCTGCTGCAATACTTCATGTTCTTCCGCAAGGCTGCCAGCTTGTTGCCCGATTTCGACCAACTGCTCCCGGTATTCCGGCCACGGATTGTGTTGCTGTTGCCAGCGGTCAAGGGCTTCCTGCCTTTTTTTAGGGTTGCTCACTAGGCTTCTGCGCAAGCGGCTCATTCCTTCCTCCCACTCCCCTTCTGCTACGCGCAGCGTCTGTGACGAGCGGGCGTGAAGATCAGCAACCAGGTCGGAGGCAGACTTTCCGTCGGCCACCATCAAAGCGGCGGTCTGCAGCTGCAACTGCACATTGCGATACAGGATCAGGAAATGTTTGGCCCGGTCGGCCCACACGTAATGGATCAGCCGACACTCCAGGTTATTGGGATCTTCTGCTTCGCCAATGGGGCAGGCGTCGCCACGGGCGATCAGCGCATCTGCCAGCTCGCGGGTGCCTACTGCCAAGTGGTTGATATCGGTGCTGAACGAAGCATCAGGAGTGATCACCTGGGTAATGGCTTTTTCCAGGGCCGTGCTGACGGTCTGATCCTGGTCGGAGGTAATAAGTTCGGTGGTCGACATGGGGGGCAATGTACGGATTTGCGGGGTATTGGGATGTCAGGTTGTTGGCCCCATAAAGACGTTAGTTTCTGAAATGGTCACTGTAAGGAATTGGGCAGGGCCGCAGGTGCGGGGGAATGGACGATACGACCTCCGACAACGGGCGGTTGCGCCGACTTCCGGTCGTACGCACCATCGCGCACGCAGAGCGTGGCGCGACGGCTTGTGCCCGGAGGGGTACTTCGACCGGGAAGAAATGGGCGCAAACCGAATTCTCGTATAGCGAGGGTTATGATGAGGGGATGGCCTTACCTGCGTTAAAACGCAGGCCTGTGATACAAAGCACCTACGAGCTGAGCCAATGCTCGCTATCGTTCGTAGCGGCTTCCGCCTTATGCGACAATTTGGTTTGCGCCCGATGGTATTGCTCTTTTACCCTTTCTTGCTCCTGCGCCCGCGCCTCATCATCCTTCTGAGGCAGGTTCCTGAACAATCTCCACCCGCCGCACCTGCGCCCGCGGCCGTTAAATCAATCACAACTCCAACAGCATATGGATCTCATCCATATCCACCTCTCCCGTCCGGGCTGCGCCCGGCTCCCGCCCAAACTCAACGAAGCCAGCCTTCTCGTACAGGTGCAGTGCCGCTGGTGCCTGGTTCGACACTGAGAGAATGACCCGCTCCAACCCTTCCAGTTGGCGGGCCCGCCGAAGGGCTTCCGCCAACAACTTAGCGGAGACCCTAAGCCCTCTGGCTGAAGGGCTTACGTATACGCCCCACAACGCGGAACGATGCCGCCGCTTCACTTTTTCAAAGCGGGTAAAGCCCATTATCCCGACCAACGCTGGCGTTTCCCGACCTTCGGCCAGAAAGTAACCGAGGACAAATTCGAGGCCCGGAACTTCGGCCAAACGCGGCCGCCAGACTTCAGGGTCGATGGGCGTACCCGGATCATGGTCCCAGGAAAGTGGATCGGTCGTAAACGCCTGGTAGCGCAGGGCTACGAAGGCTTCGGTATCGGCGGGGGTAAGCGAGCGGATCATACCGGAAGGAAGGCTTATTAGCGGGGAAAAGTTTAAAACTCTTCCGCCAACAACCCATAAACCACCACATCGTGCGCTTCCCCATCGCGGACCATCTCTCGTCGCAACAGCCCTTCCCGTTGCATACCATTCTTCACCATCACCTTCCCCGACGCACCGTTGACGACAATATGGCGGGCATTGATTTTGCGCAACTTCAGTTCTTCAAAACCAAACCGGATCACCGCTGTGGCAGCTTCGGTCGTCAGCCCTTGCCCCCAAAACGGTTCCGCCAGCCAGTAGCCCAACTCTGCCCGCTTAAACTGAGCATGCACCCGAAGCCCCATGCCGCCCATAAAAGCATCCGTTTCCTTATCCCGTAAAGCAAAAATATAGTGGTTGTTGCGTTTCAGTCCATCGTTGGCCAGGTTTAACCAGAACAAGGCATCTTTTTCCGCGTAGGGGTGGGGAATATTGGCCGTGTATTTGGCCACTTCCCGATTGTTTGCATACCGGACGACCAGCGGAATGTCTGCGACGGTGAGGGCAGACAAGGTGAGGCGTTGCGTGCATAATTTGGGTAAGGATTTCACCAGCCGGAGATTTTAGTTAGGCTACCAACAGGATGACTGCGCAAAAACGGTGCAATCATGGCCTTTGTTTTTTGTTGATGATCTCCCGAATGGAGCACGCTCCGCGTGCGAACAATTGTTGCGCACTAGTACCAGGTTCTCGCACGCGGAACGTGCTTGTTCCGGGCGAAAGCCTAATCTCGCTTACTGAGCTTATCCTGCCAGTGGGTATGCCCACCCAGGCGAAATTTGGCAGGGATGACAAAACCGGCCTTTTCATTAATCTCCAGCCGACAAAAGAAGGCCAGGTGCGGAGCAGATTTTGAAAAATCGAAGACCGGGCCATTGGCTGTTCTTCCCAAGCCTTCGGTGACCGTTAACGGATTGGGGGTGGAGCGGTAGTATTCTGCGACCCGGAAAACATCGCGGTACCGGCGCAGATCAATCTGCAAACCTGTATTCGTACGCCGGGTAGCGAGGAAGCCCAGCGGGGTACTGGTGATAAACTCCGTCCCTACAGTTCCGGCATAGGCCGGAGCGATAGAAAAATCGGGAACTACGAAGGTTTGGCCTTCCAGTTCGACCGTTTGCGGAGCAGATTTATATTGGAGGAACGGTGGCACCTGCTGCTTAGGCTGGGCGGAAAGGAGGAGGGGAAAGAGGAGCAGGAGCAGGATTTCACTAACGGAGGTAGCCGCCCGACGGACCTCATGTTCTGCGCTGCGCGCAGTAAGAGTATCTGTCCGGTGGTCTGGGCAAAGAACTTGCAACATGTAACCTGCAACCTGTCGTAGCATCATCGCTTCTTTTTATTGTTCTTATAATCCCGGAAAACGAAGTCGCCGAGGCCCTGCAAACCACTGTAGTAGGCTTTGCCGCCGTTGGTTTCGGTAAAGGTCTGGACGAACTGCACCAGCCACGGATCTTTAGCAATCATAAAGGTAGTGACGGGGATGGCCAGCTTGCGTAGTCGGGCGGCCAGATTTAGTGTCCGGTTCACGATAGTTCGGTCTAATCCTGCACTGTTTTTGATGTAGCGGTTGCCGCGCTTGATGCAGGTTGGCTTACCGTCGGTGATCATGAAGATTTGTTTGTTGGGATTGCGCCGGCGGCGCAGGATGTCCATCGCAAGTTCCAGACCAGCGACCGTATTGGTGTGGTAGGGCCCGACCTGTAGGTAGGGCAAATCCTTGATCTGTACCTCCCAGGCATCGTTGCCGAACACTATGATGTCCAGCGTGTCCTTTGGGAAACGAGTAGTGATGTATTCACTTAGGGCCATGGCGACTTTCTTCGCCGGGGTAATCCGGTCTTCGCCGTAGAGGATCATCGAATGGCTGATGTCGATCATCAGCACGGTCGACATCTGTGCCTGGTAGTGGGTTTCGTACACCTCCAGGTCGTCGTGGGTAAGTTTGAACTCGCCGATGCCGTGGTTGATCTGCGCGTTGCGCAGGGATTCGGAGACGGCTAGTTTGTCCAGCGGGTCGCCGAATTCGAAGGGGCGGCGTTCGCTGGTCCGTTCGTCTCCCCGGCCGGAGTAGCGGGTGGAGTGGTTACCACGCTTGTTCTTTTTGATGTCTCCGAAGATGTCCTTCAGGGCTTTTTGGCGCAGTTCGCCCTCCATTTTGGCCGTTGGGGTGTACGGCGGATCACCGGGTCCGTCGCCGGGTTTGATGAAGTTCTTGTCGATCATCTCCTGGATAAAATCGGCCATGGAATAGGCGTCGTTCGTCAGCTCGTACTGGCGGTCCAGTTCGGTGAGCCAACTGAGGGCTTCGCCTACGTTCCCAGAGGTATGGGTAAGCAGTTCCTGAAAAAGTTTCAGGAGTTTTTCGAAGTCGGTTTCGTCACCTTCTCCGGGTAAATAGTTTTTGAATCGCCAGCCGATCATAGGTTATTGGGTCTTGTGCAGGTAGAACGGTTTTTTGGGGGATTGGGTTTTGAGGAGCAGCTCTTTGGGCGGGACCGCAGGTGCAGGGGAATGGGATTAAGGAGCAAGTGAGGTGAACTACCCAGGGCAACCTTGCGATTGCCCTGGGTGAACTACATCGTTGGGCCGAAAGAATCAATATGAATTATTACCTTACAGCAAACCATCTTATTAGATGAGCAAAAACACCAGCCCAAAAGATTTACAAAGCCTTTATCGGGTATTCAACCTGATCAAGTTGTTGAGTGCACCACCTTATTATAAAGTGGCGGAGTTAGCCGAACGGTTGGATGTGTCCCGAAAGACGGTGTACAATTACCTTGAGCTACTCGAATCCATCGGCTACGAGCCGGACAAGAACCAGCACCATCAGTACTTCCTTCCGATAGATCGGGAGCGAAAACCAACCGATGGCCTAGAACTGGAAGATGCCAAATACTTGCAGGAAATGCTGTGGCAAATGCCTGACACCGATCACCGGCGCAACCCACTATTGCTGTGGCTGAACAGACAGTACGCCATCGGCCCGGTCGTGGAGAACCTGACGCGCTATACCCCGGCAGAACATCGCAAACGGCTTACAGAAGCACTGGAGAATAAGAAACGGATCCGATTGATCAATTACCGGGATGCCTCCGGCAGGGTTTCCCGGGCGCGTTACCTGGAGCCCGTCGCCTTTCAGCAGGACTATACCTACCTCTATGCTTACGACTTGGACAAACGAGGGTACCGGCAGTTTCACCTGGGGCGCGTCGGCTTGGTGGAAGTTCTTGAAGAAGATGTTATCGATTCACACTTCCAGGCCATTCCCGATCTCTTCGGTTGGACGGGGGCCAGCTGGCTAACCATCAACCTTGACCTGACCCCACGTGCCAAGCAGCTGTTGTTAGAAGAATACCCTCAGGCTACTCCTTATGTCTCACCTCTGACTGGCGGGCGGTGGCTAGCGGCGCTGCCGCTCAAAGGGTTCGAGGGGTGCGGCCGTTGGTGCCTGGGGCTTTGCGCGGAGGTAAATGTACTTAGTGGTGGTGATGGGGAGCGGTTTCGGGAATATCTTAATGGGAAGTTGGGGGAGGGGTTTTGAATCATTCGAAGAATGTACAATTTGCATATTCCATCTATAAATTATATATTTGAGTTAACACTATATATTTAAAACCCATTCAAATAGTCTTGAAATAGCATTCAGTGTTAGTACTCAGTTCCAGCTAAAAATGGATAAAAGAAACCCGGGCTTTGGGAAAAGCACCGGGTCGGGCCAGGGGGACTAACCCTGGGGGGGTATTAATGCAAATTTACCACCTATATAAACAACATCCAAATTCCCTAAAAATGAAAAAGAAACTTAACCTCTATATCGACGGCTTCAATCTGTACTTCGGGCTACGTACTTACAGAAGGGAGTACAAGTGGTTAGATCTAATGGCTGTTGGTAGATTGCTTTGTAAGCCTGATGAAAAACTTGGTGAAGTGTACTATTTCACCGCCAATCTTGTAGGCCCGGATAAAGCAAAACTCCGCAGGCAGAAGATTTATATTGAAGCGCTGAAGGAGACTGGTGTCAAGGTTGTATTTGGTAAATACCTAAAGAAGCCGGTTTACTGTAAAAGCTGTAAAGTCACCTCTACAACTTACGAAGAGAAAGAATCCGACGTCAACCTGGCCACACAGATCATGCTTGATGCCTGCGCCGGAAACGGCCACACTTTTGCCGTTATTTCCGCCGATAGCGATTTGATCTTACCCATGTTGGAAGCTAAAGCTACTTATGGGCGGAACGTACTACCCGTTTTCCCACCTAAGCGCCATTCTAAGGAAATTAAGGCAAGGATTGGTAAACATTATGCTTTAGGAGAAGCTCTTTTGAAAAAATGTCAGTTGCCTAATGCCATTACCAAAGCAGATGGATACACCCTTCAGCGACCGAAAAAATGGTCCTAGTATTTGATTGAAGCCAAATTACACTCCTAATTCAGACCTTGCAAACAACGAAATAACACCTAAATGATACAATCACTTTACGAGTTAGGCCTCGCCCTAAAAACAAAAGACAAATACAAAGATTACTTCGCCAGTTATTCAGACCCTTTCGCGGGTTTTGATGGGGAGGCTTATGTTATTGTCCTTGAAATTGAGGAGGATGAAGTAGTGGGCTCTACAATAGAAACTTATCAGCGAGGTAATGCAAACCGCTATTTATATCGCAAACCAAAAGGTGCTCGTGGTGCTCCATTAGTGGCAACAGGCCCTTTCTACCCGGTTCACAGTTTAGAAACAGAGAAACAACAGCAAACGCAGGTAGAGAATGTTGAAAAAATAGTAAGCCGAATCGCTCGTTCAATACCAGATGGTAAGAGCGTTTACTTTTCATCCACCTCCGCTAAGCTGGAAGGAATTAAAGAGATTAGCCGACTCCTCTATTTAGAAACGGGAGCCAAAGAGAACCGGTACATATATACGGTTACTGTTAACGACAAATACTTGGGAGAAATCCCAGAACTCCGTGAGCTTTTGGACGAAGAAGCTTATACCAAGTACTATGAAAAGAGTAAGAGTTCAGGCAAAACCTGCTCTTTGAGCCATGACCAAAACGTAGAAGTTTGGGGCAGGGTCGATACCCTTGGCTTCACGGTAAACGACGTGGCCTTTAGTCGGAGTGGCTTCAACGTCAAGGACTCTTACCGGATGTTTCCGGTAAGCAAATCTGCAGCACTGGCACTGGAAGCTGCCCGGCGGTATGCTTTTGCCAAATTAACCGACCGGTTTTACACACTAGAATATCTGATGGTTCCACGCTCCATTGATGGTTCGCCGGAGCAATTGATGGAAATTGCAGAGCATATGACCGTCAGTCGAGATAATAAATCATTAACGACAAAAGCCATTCCGATCGCCAAAGCCAATGGCCTCATTGACCTAGTCGTGGATCAAGGACAACTCAAAAAGGAAGGTATTCTATTTGACCTCTTGTTCTTCCAACGGAATCAGGCGCAGTTGGCGCTTCTTCTTCACCTT
>JBLHRW010000232.1:0-8058 GCA_047626445.1 Neolewinella sp. | reverse complement strand
GCCACAGAGTTTTGCTACTTTTGCGCTTCAAAAGTAGGCCGCCGGCAGGCAGGTGTGGCGGGATATCATGTAAGGTGTAGGAAGTCTTTTGAGCGCTAAAAACCGTCGGGGAGAATCCCTATCAGACTGAACACCCTACCTTAAACCGGCGTCCCCTAATAGGGTGTACCGCTACGAACAAGCCTTGGTGAATGGTAATTTTAAATGAATACTTAAGCTTAAACATCGTGAAAAACTACCTCGCTTATCTAATTTTATTCGCCCTAGAAGGTGCGCTGCTTCTTTCCTTTAGTTGTGCTCCGCCGGAACCGGAAGCAGCAGTATTGACTAGGCTTATCTTCGAACATGACGGTTTAGAAAGGGAGTACCTCTACTACGCTCCTACAGACTTAGCAGAAGACGCGCCGCTGCTTGTCGTACTGCACGGATTTACCAGTAATGCGGAGAATATTATGTCGTACACCGGCTTCAATCGCCTGGCAGATGACAATGATTTTGCCGTCGTTTATCCCCAAGGAACAACGGACAGCCAATCAAGGGCATTCTGGAATGTTGGCTACGAGTTCCACGCTGATATAGAAACGAATGACCTGGATTTCATCGCTAAACTCGTTTCCTTCCTGCAAGCTGAGTATTCGTTGTCGAAACGAAACATCTTTGCTGCCGGAATGTCTAACGGCGGTGAGATGAGCTATCTGTTGGCTTGTCGTTACCCTGAGTTGTTTGCCGCAGTGGCGCCTGTTGCTGGGACAATGATGAGTAATCGTTTTGAAGAATGTAACCCTTCGCGACCTATCCCCATGCTTGCCATCGTCGGCACTGCAGATAAGACAACCAACTTTTTGGGAGACGAACAGAACGCTGATGGTTGGGGGGCTTATAAAAGTATCCCTTCCATAATTGAGTTTTGGACCGATAACATGAAGTACGACGCCATTAAAATAGATACACTGCCGGATGTTGTTCTAAGTGACAACAGTCTTGTAATTAGTAGTACTTATACGAGTAAGGATAATAAGTCTGAATTCCTGTATTACAAAGTTGTCAATGGAGGACATGATTGGCCAGGAGCCTGGGGGAACGAGGATCTCGATGCGAGTAAAGAGATTTGGAGGTTCTTTGCGCGGCACCTGAAGGAGAAGTAGACGGCAATGCGACAATTTGGTTTGCGCGCCACTCCCATTCCCCCGCGCGCCTCCTACACCATAAACCGACGCGAGGCCCCATCCACCACCCATAAATTGTAAACGCCGGAAGGCAACCGATCGGTAGCGATGAACGGCGTCCCTGTTTGGAAAAATTGCCAACGGTAACCTCCGCTCCTTTGCCGTCTATAATACGCCAGCTTTGGCTGGTGTTTTTTCTGGAAACATTCACTTGAAGCCGGTCGCCCATCGGATTGGGATACAGCCGCCAACCGGTAGACTGCGTTGACGCCAGGTATAGTTCGTTGGCAATAGGTAAGTGGAATCTCAAACGCGACCCGTAGTTTTTGAGCTGAATCGGCACAGTAGTCTGTATGAGGAACAGTACTTCTGTTTCTTTGGTAATGAATTGGTAGTCAAGTACTTTGATTGGTATTCGGAACTGGTGTAAAATGAGATGCATAATCTTAAGATAATGTATTTCATAAAAAATATAAATTAATAGTAATGAAAATTTGCCTCATGTTTGCATCGTCAAATCAACCATTCACTTCCAAATTAAAAAGGAATGTTAGTCGAAGTTTCAAAGAGGTTCACCCACAGCTATAATACTGCCCAAAGATCCCGCTACTCAGCGCAAGAGTTACTGGAGATGAGGCAACGAAATGGTCTTCAAAGCGACCGGGCGAGCATCGGCCCGGACAGCGCTTTACAGGTCGACGGAAAAGCGTACCCCAAGTTTCACCGCATCACGCTAAAGGCGGAAGAGCTGGGCTTGAAATTGAAATATACCAAGAAGACCCTCATCGAAATCTGTTGATTTAATGGCCAACCTCCTAGAAAACTTAACTAACCCAGCGTTACTTTTTTTTATCTTAGGAATCTTAGCAGTTCGGTTCAAAAACGATCTGAAAATTCCGGATTCATCCTCTAAATTTATTTCGATTTACCTGTTGTTGTGCATTGGCTTTAAGGGAGGCAACGAACTATCACATAATGCACTGACAAATGAGACCTTTGGGTCATTGGCGTTAGGCTTCTTTTTGGCCAGTACGATTCCGGTAATCGCCTTCTTTATTCTAAGGTGTAAAGTAGATGTCCCGAATGCGGGAGCTATATCCGCAGCTTACGGCTCGGTCAGTGCAGTAACTTTCGTGACGGCGATCTCTTTTCTCGAATTTGAGGGGGTTGGTTTCGACGGCTACATGATCGCGGTGATGGCCTTGATGGAAGCACCGGCCATTGTCGTGGGCATCCTGCTCATAAGGCTGTTCAGAAAGCAAAACGAAGGTGAAGTGAAATCGGAGCCCAAACGTGCCTTTTTAGAAGTCTTCAACCATGCAGTCAATAACGCCAGCGTTTTTTTGATCATGGGAAGTCTGGTCATTGGGTATTTAGCCAGTGACCAGCAAGCGGAAGGTATTAAACCCTTTACGACTGATATTTTTAAAGGGTTTCTGGCAGTATTCTTACTGGATATGGGACTCCAGGCGGGTAGCCAGTTGAGCGGCATGCGAAAAAACGGAGGCTTCCTGATTTTGTTTGCGGGGCTGTTTCCTTTTTTCAACGGGCTGATGGCATTGGGCCTGGCCTCCCTGTTTACCCAGTCGGCCGGTAATATGCTCTTGTTCGCCATCCTTGGCGCCGGAGCTTCCTACATCGCCGTGCCCGCAGCCTATAAAAATGCTGTGCCCGAGGCCAATCCCGGGATCTATCTGCCCATGGCTTTAGGGATCACCTTTCCGATCAATATCATTATTGGTATTCCCTTTTACTATTACCTCATCGGGCAGGTGGTAATTGTATGACGGGATGTTTTCGGCCAGGGAACTTGGCAGTACCAGATTAAAACTAATTGACCTTAAAAAATATAAAATAATGAATACCATTCTTCTTTCGGCCACTTCAGAAATGGCTGTCGCATCCGATCCGTTGATGCCGCTACTGATGAAAAATATTATGGTGTCTTTAGTCATCATCGCTTTACTGGCCTTTTTGGGCCGCTCAGCAGGTAACATCGGTTATACCGGAGAAGACAAATAAAACCTGTCTCCTGAGGGGAGTAATCTGCTAGCCTCAGGTGGATCAGTTAAAAAATTAACTGTTTTTTTTATTCTAGTGAATGTGTCTAAGTAGTTGCCATTTAGTCTGAAGATCGCGAACGAGTATTACTGGACGAAACACCGGTAGTTCTCATCGTCGCCACTTCGACATAATGGTGACTACTTCTTTTACATCAACCACCCATTTAGTGAGGATGCTTTGAGCAGTACCATCTGCATGGCTCAGACCTGCGGCTCCAGCCTTTGCGCGATCTCCAGCTCAAGCTCCTTTAGCATCGCCGGATCAACCCCCGAAGCCATACCCCTAAAATTCTCCTTTATCGAACGCAAGTCCGCCACGGCGTACTGCGACCAACTGGAAGTGACAGGAACCTGCACACCGTGGTCTTCCAATATTTTTTCCCACCAGTCATTCAAATCACAATCAATCATCAGTTGCATCCGGTCGGTTGGCGATCGGTTTTCAACTTCGTGCTGCTTGGTGATGTCTGCCAACCAGCACTCCCCGTTCTGCATTTGGATGCGTTCTCCGTTGACGTAGAAGTAGATTTCCTCGTTTGTAGTTACCGGAATATGGATTCTGATCACCCGATCCGTAATACTTTTGCCGTGATCCCGGTGCAAGGAGATCTTTCCTCCGGAAGTCAGGTTGTGCACTCGGTAATTGAACTTATTGCACTTGAAGGTATCCAGTACCGACTGTAGGTATGGGGACCGCTTAAGCGCTGCGGTAGGCTAATAAGTCTGGCCGTTAGCCATTTGTCTGCCACCTGCCACCTGCCACCGAGGTGATCAGGTGAATGCCCTGTAACATATTATCCTGGGTGCTGCGGGAGTAAATGGTTTCAAAATAAGCGGTAAGGTCTCGTAATTCCTGTGCCATCTTTTGGACATCAAATTGAAAGTTGAATCGAATAGCATTCATAAAATTGTGATCTTGGATTACTTCGGCTAAATTGCCCCAGCTTTCTCTTCTTGAGGATGCTAAATTATTTTTAAAAATAGAATCCAATGTCCGCAGATCAAAACTTCGCCAAATTAGGTTTAACCCTTCCTCCCGCTCCTAAGCCATTGGGTGTCTACAAGCCTTTTCTCATCGTTGGTGACATCGCCTACGTCTCCGGCCACGGAACGGTGCAGGAAGACGGGAGCCTCATCATCGGTAGGGTGGGAGAGGAGCTTGACGTAGAGGCCGGGAAACAGGCCGCCCAGCAAGTTGGCCTGGCTATTCTCGCTACCCTGAAAGCCAACCTAGGCTCACTTGACCGCATTGACCGCGTCGTTAAGGTACTGGGAATGGTCAACGCCACCCTGGATTTTGAACGCCACCCCTACGTTATCAACGGTTGCAGCGAACTTTTCGCGGAGGTCTGGGGTACCGAAAAGGGGGTCGGTGTCAGAAGTGCCGTAGGCATGGCTACGCTGCCGGATAATATTCCGGTGGAGGTGGAGGCGCACTTTTTATTGAAGTAAATTTCATGGAGCTTCAACAGCTTAGGGACGCGAATTAAATAACTGTCCGATTTGTAGCTTGCCCTCGCCGCACTGCCCTTCACCAATGAAACACTTGCGTAGCTAAGGCCATGCAAGCGTTTCATTGGCTCGGTCAGCACCACGATGACTACGCTTCGCCACGAAGTAGCAGCGAAGCTAATCAGGACAGTTATTAAATTGATGTTCTTTACCATTTTATCCCCCTACATCCGATGTATCTTTTTCGAAGTCGGTAGCCGCAGATGGAAAGTTCATCGGATGTGTAAAATGTTAAAGGCGATCAATAATAATGGCATCTCCCAAACCAACTGAAACGTAACCTATGAACCTCTCCAAAATCGATACCCCCGCACTACTAGTCGACAAAGACAAAGTAGCCGCTAACATCAAACTGGCCATCAAATACGCCGGTGGAACCGACCGCCTGCGCCCCCACGTGAAGACCCACAAAATGCTGGAGGTGGCCCAAATGCAGGTAGCCGCTGGCATCTACAAGTTCAAGTGCGCTACCATCGCCGAAGCAGAAATGCTGGGCATGGCGGGGGCAAAAGATGTACTGATCGCTTACCCAGTGCAAGGGCCGAAGATTAATCGGGTGGCTTCCCTGATCGAACGATTTTCGGAGACCACCTTCACGGCCCTTGTCGATAATGAAACGACGGCCCGGCAGATCGATGCCGTTTTCGCAGAAGCAGGTCTGGTGCTAGAGGTATTCATCGACCTGAATAACGGCCATTTTCGTACCGGCATCATTCCGGAGCGGGTACCGGAATTGGCGGCCTTCTGCGAAAGCCTGGACCACCTGAAAATCGTAGGGCTACATTGCTATGATGGTCACATCCGGATGCCGTCGCTGGAAGAACGAATAGTCGCCTGCCAGGAGGCTTTTAAACCGGTAGCCGCCCTGCGGGAACAGTTAACTGAAGACCTCGGCCGGCCGTTGAAGATCGTGGCTGGCGGTAGCCCGTCCTTCAGCGTCCATGCTAAACACCACGACGTTGACTGTAGCCCCGGTACCTGGATCTTCTGGGATGAACGCTACGGCAGCGATTACCAGGAGCAGGAATTCCACAAGGCGGCCATGCTCGCCACCCGAGTCATCTCCAAACTGGATGCCTACACCTATTGCCTGGACGTAGGCCACAAGAGTATTGCCAGCGAAATGCCCTTCCCTAGGATGGTGTTTGACACGCCCCACCAATTCACCCAGGTAGGACACAGCGAAGAACACCTCATCATCAAGTCGGAGGAGCCAGATGTACTGGAGCCGGGAGAATTATTGTTGGCCTATCCTTTTCATGTTTGCCCAACGGTGGCCCTCCACGAGCACGCACACATCATCAGTAATGGGGAGGTTGTCGACCAATGGAAGGTCATCGCCCGTAAAAGAAAAATTACCATATGAGTACCTTGCCTCTAATTATCGACGGACACCTGGACCTGAGTATGAATGCCATGGAATGGAACCGGGACCTACGCCGGCCAATAGCCCAGATCCGTGCCCTGGAATATGGCCAGACCGATAAACCCGACCGGGGAAATTCCACGGTCGCTTTTCCCGAAATGCGGGAAGGAAACGTCGGCCTTTGCTTCGGTACCCTGATCGCCCGCTACGCTAAGCCCACCCACCCGCTGGGCGGTTGGCAGTCGGCCGAACAAGCCTGGGGGATGGTGCAGGCCCAGCTGGCCTGGTACGATGAAATGATCCGGCAGGGGCAAATGAACATGCTCCGAAATGGTGACGAACTTGAAGAACATCTTACGGCCTGGAACAAGGGCGAAGACCAGCCGATCGGTTTTCTCCTGTCCTTGGAAGGCGCGGACTCTATCGTCACCTTCGACCATCTGGAACAGCTCTACGAACGGGGCTTGCGGGCCATCGGCCCGGCGCACTACGGCCCGGGTACTTACGCCTTTGGCACCGACAGCGAAGGAAGCATCGGCGTAAAAGGAAAGGAGTTGTTGCGGCGGATGGACGACCTGGGGATCGCCCTCGATGCCACCCATCTTTGTGACACCAGCTTCTGGGAAGCCCTGGATTGCTTTAAGGGTACCGTCTGGGCCAGCCACAGTAATTGTCGGTCCCTTATCAATCATAATCGCCAATTTTCGGACGACCAACTGAAAGCGTTGATGCAACGCGACGCGGTCATCGGCATGCCGCTGGATGCCTGGATGATGGTCCCAAACTGGGTTAGGGCCAAATCCCACCCAGACAATACGCTCGTGACGCTTGATCAGATGATCGACAACATGGACCATATTTGCCAGCTGGCTGGAAATACGAACCATGTCGCCATCGGCACCGATCTCGACGGTGGCTTCGGCACGGAACAAGGCCCCTCCGACGTCAATACCATCGCAGACCTGCAAAAACTCACGGGCCTGTTAGCCGCAAGAGGTTATTCCGAAGCGGACGTTAAGGCCATCTTCAGCGAGAATTGGTTGCGGAAGTTGCGGGCGTTGTTGGGGTAAACTTGACCATTCCGGCTAATTGATTTTTTAAATTAATACTTAGTGCGATGTCCGGGACCCGTCCGACAGCTTTTAAGCTGTTGTTCTTCGGCCTTCAGGCTGAAGCCTGAGGAACAGCAGCCTGAAGGCGGCCGAATGGTCATTGCTCTTCAATCCCTCCCCCTGCACCCGCGCACCGCCGCCCATAAAAACACTAAGGGGAAATACCTGAAATCAGGGGGGAATACCTCCTTTTAGCGCCCATGTATTGCTCGTTGGTAAAACAAAGGGTTAGATTACATGTGCTAAAAATAGGCACTTCACAAATGCCCGTTCTGTTTTTTAGCAGCCACAGGTGGTTAAAAGTGACGAGGGCCAGCCCCACTCAGAACAAAGAATATACCATTCAGAACATTTATTAAATAAACCGTATTTGCCAGCGATCAGTGAAATACCTTGATCGTTGTACCCATAAGGAGGACGCCGAAAATCCAGAAAAGAGTAGGCCAAATTTCAACTAGTACAGTGTAAAATAAGTTTTTGAATGTATCTGTTTATCGCGTAGCGACTGCACTTGAGTTGCCTGGAACAAGGAGGAACGACGCAGTCCCAGGTAACGGAAAGGCCCCTTATTTTTTAACGACGCGGAGCGTCGTCAAGTTAATCCTTGGGTTCGTTACCCCGGACTTCGTCCAGGGTAACTATTGTGTATTCGCTACGCGAAATCAAGGCAACCTGAATGCATATAAACTTAGTTTACACTGTACTAGTACACTGTAATTTAAGTTCTGCCATCTTAGGCGCTGATGAATTTTGCCGCCTGGCGAGACGCTTACACCGGAGCTTAGCCGTAGCTAAGTGAGGAGGTAAGCAACGCTGCCAAGCGGTAAAAGGCATCGCGG
>JBLHRW010000231.1:0-8073 GCA_047626445.1 Neolewinella sp. | reverse complement strand
CTCAAGGGCGAGGTTACCAGCCGCTGCTAAATAGAATTCGATGCTGTCCGGATTACTCTTGGCGTAAGCACTTTCGCCAAGATCAATCAGCGCCTTGATCCGAACGGTATCCGCCAGTTGCTCGTCGTGGAACAACGCCAAGAGAGAATCAGCGTGCGTTTGCTGCCCAAAACCGATGCTTGGGAAGGACAAAAAAATAAATAGGTAAAACAGAAGTTTTTTGAGACTTTTTGTCATTTTTTGTGTAAGAGGAAGGTAAAAAAATATGTCGCAACACTTAAACTGACCTAGCACCCAACGAGAATTAAACAGGCTTAGTGCGGTTGTGTTGCGCCTGTTGCACAATAAGGTAGACATTATTTTACAGTGAGCCAAATTTAACGTGTAAACACCTATTAGGTATAAACTTACAGTAATTACGCAGTTTTAAGGGTATGACCAGAATCTTAAGCTTCAAGGTAAATAATCGATGAGTGATCTGTGAGTACGATAGATGGACTACAGAGTAGTGTGAAAAGGTATTTGTCTTGACCTAAGCGCTTCTAAGGAAACACAAAACCCCGCCACTCCATCTAAGGAGCAACTGGGCTGTTCTGCGGTCTTTAGGAACATCAATTCAATAACTGTCCGATTTGCAGCTTGCCCTCCCGGCACTACCCTTCACCAATGAAACACTTGCGTAGCTAAGGCTATGCAAGCGTTTCATTGGCTCGGTCAGCACCACGATGACTACGCTTCAATCAGGACAGCTATTAAATTGATGCCCCTTAATCCGTAATTCATGCAAGCGAAAGCCCGCGTAACCGGCAATGCCTACCTATTCACAATAATATCCTGGTGGTCAATCGACTCCTGGTGAATTGCCCGTAGGTAAGATTTCATGAATTCCTTGCTGAGGCCGTGTTCTGTTCCGGCCTTGGCAGCTTCTGCCATGATCTCGTCCCAGCGGTCGCTCTGCAGTACGGCAATGTTTCGGGCGGCTTTAAACTCACCGATGGAATCGGCCAGTTGCATCCGCTTACCGAGCATACCCATCAGGTCGCTATCGACTTCGTCGATTTGTCGACGGAGTTCGATGAGATCGGCCATTTCCACTTCGCTGGCAGTCGGCTTACGCAGTCTCAGGTTCTGTAACATTTCGCCGAAGACCTTTGGGGTAATTTGCTGGGCAGCGTCGGACCATGCCTCGTCCGGGCGGGGGTGTACCTCCGTCATCAGGCCATCGTAATTCAGGTTCAGGGCTTCCTGCGCAACTGCATGCAGGGTATCGCGGCGACCACAGATGTGGCTGTTGTCTACAAACATCTGGAGATCAGGAAATCTACGCTTCATCTCGATGGCCAGCTGCCAGCGCGGTACGTTGCGGTACTGGCTTTTTCCATGGTAGCTGAAACCGCGGTGGATCAGGCCAATGCGGGTAATACCAGCTTTGTAAATACGCTCCACTGCTCCAACCCACAGACCCATATCTGGGTTGATCGGATTTTTGATCAGGACGGGAACGTCTGCGCCGCTCAGGGCATCGGCCACTTCCTGGACGCTGAAAGGGTTCACCGTGGTACGGGCGCCAAGCCAGAGTACGTCGATACCTGCCTTGAGGCAGTCGTATACGTGGGCTGCTTTGGCGACTTCGGTGGTCGTCCGCAGTCCTGTTTCTTCTTTCACCCGTTTCAGCCAGCTCAGGCCTTCGGTGCCCACGCCTTCGAAGCTACCGGGGCGGGTACGAGGCTTCCAGATGCCGGAGCGGAAGAGGTCCACCTGGCCGAGTTTGGCGAGGTCTTTGGCACACTGCATTACCTGGCCTTCTGTTTCGGCGCTGCAGGGTCCGGCGATTACCAGGCCACGGCCGGGGGTAGGTTGGAGGACTTTGTTGATTTTCATTTCCATTGTTGGGTGATTTCCCCCGGATTTCGCTCGTGGCTTCGCCACTTGCCACATCCGGGGTTAAAACGATTTGATCCCTCCGGGATCTTTAATAGTTCGATAATTAGCCCCTCACGGGATCTTTATTTATTCAAGAATTTTTGAAATCTCGTTCGCGCGTTGAATGCGCTCGTAGAACCCATCAAAATCACGTTTGATCAGTAGGCTCCTGAATTTGGAGAGTTGTTCGATGTGCTCATCGAGAACGTCGAGGACGTGGTCCCGGTTCTGCCGAAAAATAGGTACCCACATATCCGGAGAGCTTTTCGCTAGCCGGACGGTAGAACCGAAGCCGGAGCTGGCCAGGTCAAAGATGCGTTGCTCGTCTTTTTCCTTTTCCAGCACCGTCAGCGCCAGCGCGAAGCTGGCGATGTGGCTGATGTGAGAGACGTAGGCGCAGTGCAGGTCGTGGGCTTTGCGGTCGAGACCACTGATGTTCATCCCGGCGCTTTTGAACAGGCGGTGAGCGATATCAAGGGCGTCGGGCGCACTTTCCTCACTGTCAACGATCACGCACATTTTTCCGGCGAAGAGGTCGGGAACTGCGGCCTCGGGGCCGCTGAATTCGGTACCGGCCATCGGGTGGCAGGAGACGAACCGTGGGCGACTGGCGTGTGCCTCCACTTCATTGAGCAACAACTCTTTGGTGGAGCCCACGTCGATGATCGTCTGGTGATCCCCTACCCGATCCAGTAGCTCGGGAAGCAGCTTACACATGGCATCTACGGGGGTAGCCAGGATGATGACGTCTGAAGCGGCAACGCCTTGTTCGAGCGACATTTCTTCGTCGATCAACCGGCGTCGGATGGCCTTGTGCAGGTTTTCCCGGCTCGCGTCAACGCCGATGACCCGCGTTGCGAAGCCGTTCTCCTTCAGGGTGATGCCTAGGGAGCCGCCGATTAAACCTATGCCAATGATGGTTACTGTCAAGAGGAAATTATTGAATTATTGAATGTGAGAATAAGAGAATAAGAGAATACGGGCGGGGCCGCAGGTGCAATGGAAAGGATCTAGAAGCAAAGCGTTGCCGTTAAAACGCGCAGCGTTTTCAACTAAGGGACGCGAAATAAGTAAACCATGCTTCTTGACCGCCTTATTTTGCCCTCACCGCTCTTAAAAATTATTTCCGTAGCTACGGCTATGCAAAGAATTTTTCAAGAACGGCGAGAACAGAAGCGTCAGGTCAAAAGCCAGTAAGTTATTTATACGGCGTCCCTAAGCCCTCCCCCATGGGAAGGATTGGGAGGGGGGCTCAACCTTTCCAAAGCCTCCAACAATCTTTCCTCCGTTGAGCAAAGACTGATCCGAACGTAGCTTTCTCCTTCGCTGCCGAAGATGCCGCCGGGGGTAAGGAATACATCCTGATCGTAGAGGGCGGCGTCGCTTATGGTATAACCGGTTATTTTGGTAGGACACCTGGCCCAGACGAATAAACCAACCTGATCTGTGCGGTATTCGCAGCCCAATGCGTCCATGATGCGGAAGGCTACTTCCCGACGTTGACGATATACGTTATTGAGGCCGTCGTACCAATCTTGCCCTAAAGACAAGGCTTTGATCGCCGCTTCTTGAACCGGCCAAAACATACCGCTGTCCATGTTGCTCTTAAACCGAATAATGCTCCCCAGGTACTCCTTTGCACCTGCGACCGCGCCCACGCGCCACCCTGCCATATTCTGCGCTTTACTGAGCGAAGATAACTCGATGGCCACCTCCCTAGCCCCTGGCACGGAGAGCAGGCTCTTACGCGAATCGGTGAGGATAAAAGCGTAGGGATTATCGTTGCACAAAAGGATGTTGTTGCGTCGGGCAAAGGCCACCAGGGCCTCGTAGAAACCCTCTGGTGCCGCCGTACCCGTAGGCATATGCGGATAATTTACCCACATTATTTTGACCTTGCTCAGGTCCTGATCTTCCAAGGCCTGCAGGTCAGGCAACCACCCGGAAGCATCGTTGAGCCGATAGTCCCGGATGACACCGCCGGCCAGCTCCGTGGCGGAGCGGTAGGTCGGGTACCCAGGGTTGGGGACCAGCACCTCGTCGCCGGGATTCAAAAAAGCCATGCTGATGTGCATGATGCCTTCCTTGGAACCGATAAGCGGCAGGATTTCGTTTGTCGGATCCAGGTCAACGCCGAAATAACGGTCGTACCAACCAGCAAAAGCCTCCCGCAAAGCCGGTATGCCGGCGTAAGGCTGATAGCCATGGGTGTCGTTCCGGCTCGCCGCCGCGTTCAATGCCTTGATCACCGCAGGTGCAGGTGGCATATCCGGACTACCGATGCCGAGGTTAATGATGTCTTTGCCCGCTGCGCGGAGCGCAGCCAACTCCCGCAGCTTGGTGCTGAAGTAGTACTCCTTCACCTCTCCGAGTCGATCGGAGGTGGGGATGATGGGGCTAATTTTGGTGATGGTCATGGTCGGGTTGTCGATTTGTCGGGTTGTCACGTTGTCCTGTTATGGTTTCTCGCCTTCGTTGTACACGCCCAAGACGCGCAGCTCATTACAAATAGGCCGGATGGCGTCCAGCGCCTGGTGGAGTGGCACGTTGCCTTCGAGCAGGAAGTCGACGTGAAAGCGATACTGCCACGGCCGGCCGACGATTGGTTTGCTTTGGATCTTCGTCAGGTTGATCTGGTAGGCCGCCAGTACCATCAGAACTTTATAAAGGCTACCGGACTCGTGGTTGGTGGAAAAACTCAGGCCGACCTTATTGCCGGTATCCGTCAGGTGATCACGGCCGCGTTCCAGGACGAGAAAACGCGTATGGTTGAGTTTATTCGTTTCGATGCCAGGGGCGAGTATTTCCAATCCGTAAAGGGCCGCGGCGGCGCTGCTGGCGATGGCGCCCCGGGTAACATCCTGCTTTTCCATCACCTCGCGAGCGCTCAATGCGGTGTCCACGGACTTGATGACCTCAATCTGCGGCCAGGCTTTGAAAAACTCCCGGCATTGCATCAAGGCAACTGGGTGGGAGTAGACTTCCCGCAGATCACTGATCTTGGTTCCCGGCAGGGCCATGAGGTTAAGACGGATCCGGAGGTACACTTCGGCGGTGATGCGCAAGTCGGCTACCTGAAGCAGGTCGTAATTATCCATCAAGCTACCCGCCAGGGTATTCTCGATGGCCATTAGGCCAACGTCGCTCTGGCCGGACTCCACCTGCGCCACTACATCGGAGAAAGTGTGTGCCGGAACGGTGACCACCTCACGGTCCGTAAAGTGGGCCCGGGCTGCCGCCTCATGGAAAGCACCAGCGTAACCCTGGATGCTCACTTTTAATTGTTGAATAGCCGATATTGACTCTGTCATTTTATAAATCTTAAATTAGGCAACCGTTATTTTTCCGTTTTGGCGGGTCCGTTGAAAGAGGAAAACAAAGGAGCGCCAAACACCACGACTTTTTCTCTTTCAACGGACTTAAACCACCAAAACGAAAAAAACGCCATGGACCGGGTAGTAAAACAAAAAGTGGCCCCGATGTTATCAGGGCCACTTTTCGTATTGCTATTGCTACAATAATTCAGCGTCCCTTACCGATTGTGGTAAAAGTAAAAGCTAAAGTAAAAGTAGAAATAGCGATTAGTCATGGTTCTACGTTTTGCAAGTTAGTTGGTTGCTGGGGTAAACCTACGGCGGGTTGTTGGAAGAACAAAATGTTGTTTTGGCAAGTGTGTTGGACGATCGCTTCGCGACCTTTTAGACGGCTTCGCCTTTTGGACGTGGCTGCGCCACTTTTTAGATGCTGAATCGCTTCGCGCTCGGCTTGGAGACGCGCTCGCGCGCAGCGAGCAATCACATGCGGCAGCCTAAAAAGCAGAGCGCAAAGCAATTTGGCGTCTACAAGCGCGAAACGTGGAGAAAAGAGGGGATGGTTGGACGTTCACAAGAGCGTGAATTGCCAAAAATTACTTGACAGCATATTTTTATCCCCCCCCACCAACGCACACGCGGAGGGCACTTCGTCCGGGTAGCCCCTACAACAGCCGGTCCCCCACCAGCTTACTTTCAAGGGCCTCCCGGTTCGGGCGGCTCACCGGCAACAATTGCTGACCGATGCGCACCTGATTACCCACAATGGCCTCCACTGCCCGCAGGTTAACGAGGTAGGAGCGATGAATTTGGAAGAAGTCATCGGCAGGCAGTGCCTCCACCAATTCCTTGAGGGGTAAGAGCGGCAGGTGACTGCCATGCACGGTATGGATCCGGCAATAATTTTGCATGCTCTCTGCGTAGAGAATGCCCTTCAGCTGGAGCAATCGGATACCCTAATGGTGAGTTTCCTCGGTTTCCAGGCCTTTAGCCGCTCCGTTGTCCAATCAGATTCGGGGCTGGTGCTAAACCTGCTGCCTACCGCAGCAGCCTCGATGGACGCCGTTACCGTCCGTGCCAAAAAGATTACCAGCGGGGAACTGGCCAGCAGCCAGATCAGCCAGATGGACATTTATCTAAATCCTGCAGCCAATGCCGATCCATTACTGGCTGTCAATACATTGCCCGCAGCAACCAATGTAGATGAGACGGCCAATGTTTCCCTGCGCGGCAGCCCCTCAGCGGCCACGGGAGTGTACCTGAACGACGTACCGATCCGATCAGCCGTGCGCCTCGACCAGAGCGACGGCGTAGGCCAATTCAGCCTCTTTGGGCAGATTCCGCTGGCGGCCGTCCGCATCTACGCCAGTTCGCCGCCCGTTAGTTTTAGTCAGACCAGCGCGGGAGCGGTCGCCCTGTACACCACTAAAACCCTGCCGGCCGAACGTACTTCTGGGCTCTCGTTGAACCTGGCCGGTGGCGGGCTCTCCCATACCAGACCGTTGGGTAAAAAAAGCGGGATACGCGCTTTTGTCAACTTTACCAACCTGGACGCCTTTCGCCTACTGAACAGCAAAGGCTTACCAGACCTGAAGGCCTCCAGCGGGTTTGATGCGGCGGTGCAGTTTGTTCATCAGTTCGACGACAACACCGCCTTCCAGCTGTTCTATTTGGGGTTCAATGAACGCTTCCGATTCGAGACCAAGACGCCTTACTACACTGGCGACTTTGAGCAACAGAAACCTCGGCACCTGGCCATCATAAATTGGCAATTGGACAGGAGTGATTGGTCCTGGACACTCAACCAATCGGTCGATTGGGAGAACGCCGAATACCGATTAGGAAACAGCCTGACGGCACCCAGGCGGCTCCCCGGTCATCTTGCGGCACATGGAACGTACAGCAAGCCCGGGTTTCAGCTATTGACGGGTGGCACCTGGAACGTGTATGCTGACCGCGTAAAGGGGCAGTTCCCGCTCACCGATTATGGCCTTCGCCCGGAGGACCCGACGGGATTTTTTACGCAAAGTACCGATCATCAACTGGCCGAAGCCTATGCCTACACCCAGGTTCGGCTTGGAAAAAATGGCTGACGGGGTTTGGCCTCAAGCCCCTGTACCGGCCGATGGTGGGCGAGGTTAAATACACCACGCAGGCATCGGTAAAATACCGGGCGGGCAGCTGGCATCGGTTCAACCTTGGTGGCGGCAGCTTCGCCCAGTTCCTAGCCCCCGGCCCGGACATCCGCGAATGGCAATGGCTGGAGCTGCAGCAAGTGGCGTTGGAATATACTTATGAGCGGCGTTTTTGGCAGGTTGAAGCAGCGGTGTTCCGTAAGCGGGAGCGCTACGAGCAGCGCCCCGACCTAAAGGTTTCCGGCATTGAGGGGCGGGTGACCTTCGACAATAAAAGCCTGCGGGCCTGGGCGAGTTTGGCGATGGTAAAAAGCCGGTCGGAGGAAGAGGAGATTCCTTCCCGTCGTGACCTTCCTTTTTTGGCGCGAGCGCAGGTGCAAAAGACGTTGGGGGGCAATGTAAACATCGGCGTAGCTGCCACCTGGCGGCGGGGGACTTACTTCCTTCCCGTGATCGGTCAAACGCCCCTGCCGGGAACCGATGGCTGGCAGGCGCCCGTATTCGCTGCGCCCTCCGCCGGACAACGATACCCCAATTACCGGCGGATCGACTTGTCCACGTCCAAGATCCTACCCCTGGGCGAAGGACAGCTGATCCTTTACCTCCGGGTGTTCAGTCTGATAAGTTTTCCACTCACCGCTTTCTAGCCCTCAGAATACGCCAAGCCAGTAGTTAAAACGATGCATTTACGTACCCTCCCGTCA
>JBLHRW010000230.1:0-8107 GCA_047626445.1 Neolewinella sp. | reverse complement strand
GGGATGGGGCGCAAAAGTACGGTGCTGTAACGTGATGTAGGGGGTCTTGGTTTGATCTTTAACCGGGTTGCCGATTTAATACCCCAGCTAATGGCCTGATAAGTCTGCTTACTTTCAATAATCTACTTTTCACCAGCACGCCGACAGGCTCAGCATAAACGCCAACGCTGTTGGTCGCGCCTGACTCGTCAAATAATAAAAATAGCCCCTTTGTCGAGTAGCCTGTCAGAATTAACCAGACAGTGACCTGGTTCATAAACCCTCCTCCTTCCCATCCGTTATGACCCCATAAGTTCCAATGATAAAAATTCTCCATTATGCGTTCAATTTTCGGTGTCCTGGTTTGTGGCGTCATTTTTCTACTTGCTTTTGCTTGTGGGAAAACTGATAATGCGCAGGGCCATAGCCTGTACGACCAACATTGTGCCAGTTGCCACTTCGAGGAAGGGACCGGATTGCGGCAGCTGATGCCGCCACTTGCAGGTTCGGATTACCTGCGCGACTATCAGAAAGAAGTTGTGCGGGGGATGCGTTATGGCATGGCTGGGCCCATGCTGGTCAACGGCATCACTTATGACGAGGCAATGCCGGGCAATAAGGAACTCTCAGAGTTTCAGATCGTAAACATCGTAAATTACATCAATCAAGCGTGGGGTAATGATTACGGCAGGATTTCTGTGGAGGACACCCGCAAGTGGTTGGCGGAATAAGAAATTGTTTGAATGATGAGTAAAAGTCCAAACAAGCCCTTACTTAGGAACGCCGGTTTAATAACTGTCCTGATTAGCTTCGCTGCTACTTCGTGGTGAAGCGTAGGTATCGTGGTGGTGATCGAGTATTTCGAAAGCCAGCATAGCCATAGCTACGGTGGTTTTCGAGATAGGAAGAGCAGCGCCGCGATACCAAGCTGCAAATCGGACGGTTATTGAATCGGCGTTCTTAAGTTAGCCCCGCTCTTCCTTGCTGCCATCTGGGTAAAGCGCGAACCGGCTTCGATTACGATCATGCACCTGTTCGTCCGTTGGCCACGGCCATCCGCCAAATTGAGTTTTACGATACTCCGCAAACGCAAGGGAAATTTCCTCCTGCGTATTCATGACGAACGGGCCATGCTGAACCACCGGCTCGTTAATGGGGCGGCCCTGTAACAGCAGCATCGATACTGGCTGCTTTCCAGCGATCAGCGGAATATCTGTTCCGCTGTCTACCTGAATAGCATGGTAATTAGAAACGGAACGATCGGCCGCCTGCAGTTGATCACCGTTGTACAGATAAAGTGCTCGGTTAATGCCCGGAGCAGCCGCTGGCAGGGTCCAGGTTGCTCCCGGTTCCATATTGATGAGCCAGATGGCCAGATGATTATCAGGGTTCGCAGCCCACGAGTGGGGGGGAGGGGCAAGTGAGGTAGTGTCGCCTAAGTCTCCGGCAATAACTTTTACCGTCGTTACCAATCCCACGGTATCGGAGTAGCTAACGACCGGAATGTCCTCCGACCATAACATCTTATAGTTAGGGGGGACCATCTTGCTCTTCCGTGGCAGGTTGAGCCATATTTGAAAAAGTTCCAGCGTATTACCTTCGTTTTCATTGATCAAGGGGAACATTTCTGAATGCAGCACGCCTTTACCGGCGGTCATCCATTGAATGTCTCCCTTGCCAAATCGGCCGGTAGCGCCGAGGGAGTCCGTGTGGTCTGCGTAGCCTTGCTCCACCACGGTAATGGTTTCGAAGCCACGGTGGGGGTGGTGCGGAAATCCAGGAACCGTTTGCCCATGGTACATGCTCCAACCATCCTTACCGCCAAAGTCCTGTCCCAATTGTCGACCAGCAGTTCCGGGCAAAGGGCCGAGTTGGTCGTTGCCCGCCGGGTAACGATCGTGGTGGTGGACACTAAAAAGAAAAGGATCGAGGGTTTGCCACGTGGGGCCCAATGGGGAAATGGTAAGGATAGGATCAGACATAATCAGAAGGCTTTAAATCGCGTAATTCTCTTGTCCTCAGCGGAAAGTGAGAAGTTCTTTAATTAACGTAAGTACATTAAAATGGTTCTTTCCGTTTAGCGGCTGCCCGACGGGGTGTTAATCTGTTCCGATAAGCAGCCTCGGGAGTTAGTAAAATTCGTACTTTGGCGGGACCAAACGGCGTAGCTAACCTACGCCGGAACCTAAACCAGCGGCGGCTTACCTATGAAGAACCGTTTATTCATACTACTTATCTCCCTTTTTTGCAGCGCTTCCGCCTTGTTTGCACAAGCACCGGAGGTCACTATCCTGAACCCTGACACTGTCAATGTATGCCGGGGTGACACGTTGCAATTACTTACCACGGATAATGGCAGCGGCGCCATAGTTACCTGGCAAACCACGAATGGTTTCCTGGATGCGGTGACCGAGCCTAACCCCCGAATCATCCCTGATTTTTCCCGCTACTACGTGGTAGCTGCAGGAGATACACAGGATTCTGTCTACGTTGACGTTGACGTGTTAGTGGTGCCTCAATTGATCGAAGACACCCTGGTTTGCCAGGGATATCCGCTCTTACTGATCACCGATTCAGTCGCCAATACGGGGAATACCCTTTACGACTGGAGCCCCGGAAGTTTCCTCGCGGATTCTACTGACGTTAACGCCGTCTACATTTCTGAATTTGCTGTCGATACCGTCTTTACCCTTGTCGCTACAACAACGAACGGTGCCTGTACGGATACGCAGACCGTAAGGGTGAGCATTATCCAGAGCGATCTGGCCATCTTTGGCGAAGACACCATCTTCCGTTGCCTTGGCGATGGGATAGAGGTGCTGGAAGTATCGGCGAATCCCGCTCCCGGGGCCAGCCCCGAATGGTTCCCCAGTACGGGCGCTATTGGCGGCGTCACCGGCTTCACTTACGAGGTTAACCCAACGGAAAACGTTACTTACTACGTCGAAGATGTACTGAATGGTTGTTACCAGATCGACTCGGTGTTCGTTCGTATCGACTCTCTGCCTGATATGACCTTAACGGTAGATCCGATCAAGGACCCCTACTGCCAGGGAGATACCTTCTTCATCAGGTCACCGACCTACGATGCAGGGGATTATCGATTGATTACGCACGAGTGGACAGTCGCGCCAGGCATTGCAAGCCCAAATGAATTGTATAACGCCGTGTTTTTTGCCAGTGACTCAGCCTTGGTGACCCGGGTAACCGAGAACGGCGGCTGTGCGCAAACTGATACGGTACAGATTAATGTAATCAGGCCACCGATCCTCATCTTCAATCCGGATCCGGCCATAGTTTGCCCTGGCGAGGAACTACAGATCAACGTTAGCTTTGACCCTGCAGGGCCCAATGGCGAGCTTGAATGGGAGGACCCCGGCAACACCCTTAGTTGTGACGATTGTCTTGACCCTATTGCCACTGTTAGCCAGCCGACAACCTATATGATTACCGTAACGGCGGAAGGGTCAGACTGTACGGAACCAAGTGAATATTCCATCGGTATTATTGAAGACCAACCGCCGGTACTCAACAGTGAGACCCTGATCTGTTCAGGCGACGCTGCCCGGGTGATCGTTGGCGGAATTCGTGCTGGTTATACCTACCGGATTACGGGAGGTATTGTCGATTCGGCAAACCCATTGGTGGAGGTGACCCCAATGGCCAACAATACAACCTACACGGTAGTGACCACTGGTGAATGTGGGGAACTTACGGATCAAGTGACCTTCAGGTTTGCGGATGATTACACCCTGACGGCTAGTGCCCCGGATTTCGTTTGTGCCGAAGAAGAAGCGGTGCTCACTGCTCAACTCAGTAATGACCGGGCGGGCAGCTTTGTCTGGACGATAAATGGTGACCAGGTGGGCACTGGTGTTCAGATTACGCAGACCCCCCCGGAGGAGACGACCTATGTCGTTACGTTTACCGACAATTTCGGCTGTGGTTCGGCAATGGCATCTGTTACCGTTGGCGTTATCGCCGTGGACCTAGAACCTATCATTGTGGCTACTGTTGGTGGTAACCAGGTTACGGAAGCTGTATTCAACGGTAATGAAGTGACGCTCACTAATGCTTCGAATATTCCGGGCGGCTTGGGGGTCAGCTATTCCTGGATGGGCAACCTTAACCCTTCTTCCGGTACCGGCGAGCGTATTGACATCACTGTTCCACTTGAAGGTCAGACTTCGGAGGATTCGCTTCGTTATACGCTGACCATTACGACTGACATAGGAAATTGTACTCGTGAGGCTATAATAGTGCTGCCTATCCAGGAGCCCGATTTTAAAATCCCGGAGTTGATTACGCCTAACGGAGACGGAACCAACGAGATCTTCAAGGTTTTCTTCGCTGGAGAGATGACCGACTTTACCATGACAGTCTTTAACCGCTGGGGGCAAAAGATCTTCACCTCGACCAATGCAGATGAAGGCTGGGACGGAACGAAAAACGGCACGCCTCAGAACACTGATACCTACCTCTATATAGCTAAATTTCGGCTCAACGGTACGGAATTTGAGGAAGATGGACAGTTCTCCTTGATCCGGTAACAACATAAAAAACTTCATCACCAGGAGGAAAGCGCCCGGAATGCTATGTTGCATTTCGGGCGCTTTTTTAGTTGGAAGGTGTCGTATGGGGCGCGGCCGCAGGGGCAGTATTGGGGTTTTAAGGAGCTGAGCTTTCCTGTAGGGAAGGTCACTCGCCGGCTGAGCCTTACGCAGTTTGGCTCGTTCACTGTAGGACCTCAGAATATTCAGTCATTCCCTATGAGCGTAGCTTATCTCCGTAAGGCTCAGCCGGACGATTTTTGTGCGATACTGCTCCTATACTACTGTCGGCACTTGAGGTGAAAACGTGTTCGCGCCAGCGAATACGGCCTTCCCACCGACTGCCTATAGGAACGATCCCTTGCGGTCGCCCGTACTGGCAAACGTTTTACCTCGTGTTCCCGACGGGAGTATAAAATCCTCCACCGCATCCCGCGGCCGCGCAAAATTAAGTAAAAAAAAAACGGCCCCAAGAATCCAATTGAACTCCGGGACCGCAGGGCGATCAGTTTACTAATGCGCCGCCGCCAAAGGGCGTAGATTGAAAAATTCCAGATAACTGTCTGGATTTAGGACCGTCCCTGTCTCAGCTATTAATTTAATATCAATATTGCGATCACGGGCCTTCTGGACGTAGTCTTCGAGGATCTCGACGACGTCATAATCCAGGTACTTGTTTTTTGTTACGTCGAGTTCTAGCAAGCTGCCGTTTGGTAAACTGTCGAGTTCCTTTAGAATGGCACCTTTGTTAAAGAAGGTAACTTCCTCGGCCAGGGTCATCTTGATCTTATGGCGACCGTTACTCTTGTCCTCGATGTGAAGAAAGTGCGAATTCTGGTAGCTTTTAAAAAGAATGATAACAACACCCACCATTAGTCCTAGGCCAATTCCAACCAGCAGATCGGTGAAAATAATGCCGAGTACTGTAACGATGAATGGAATGAATTGCTTTGGCCCGGTCCGGTAAATTGCTCTGAAAGCACTCGGTTTTGCGAGTTTGAAACCTACGATCAAGAGTATGGCAGCCAGTACTGAAAGAGGAATTTTATTGAGCAGGCCTGGGATGAGTACTACGGAGATCAATAGTAAGCAACCATGAAAGATGGCCGAAAGCTTAGTCTTACCACCTGACTGAATATTGGCAGAACTACGGACAATAACCTGGGTGATGGGTAAGCCACCGATCATGCCGGAAAGTACGTTGCCGGCACCCTGGGCTAGGAGCTCCCGGTTGGTGGGGGTAACTCGTTTATCGGGGTCAAGTTTATCCGTCGCCTCTACACAGAGCAAGGTTTCCAGACTGGCAACCAAGGCAATGGTAAAGGCCGTTACCCAAACGGCGGGGTTGGTGATAGCACCGAAATTTGGCAAACTGAACTGGCCGAGGAAAGAGGAGAAGTCAGTTGGCACAGGTACTTGAACCAGGTGCTCGCTGGAAATGGCCAGCGTTTCGTTTTCTTTTGTAATAATATAAAATAGGATACCGACGGCAACCGCGACCAGCGGCCCCTGGATGAGGGTAAATATTTTTCCCTTTTTGCTCAGTACTTTTTCCCATAAAATCAGAATTACCAGACTAGAAAAGGCAATCACCGTAGCGCCCGGGCTGATGTTGTTAAACGTTTGTAGAATCTCGGAAAAAGTGTTCGCTCCGTCCAACTGAAAAAAAGCGAAATCTCCTTCAGGATCAGTATCCCAGCCAAAGAAGTGAGGTATCTGCTTAAGGATGATGATGAGGCCAATGCCGGTAAGCATTCCTTTGATGACCGACGAGGGAAAGTAATACCCAATGACGCCAGCCTTAAGAATACCAAATACTATCTGGATGATACCACCCAGAACAACCGCTAACAGAAAGTTCTCATAGCCTCCGAGAGAGCCGATGGCCGTCAAAACAATTGCCGCAAGACCCGCCGCCGGGCCGCTAACGCCAATCTCCGATCCACTCAAAGCACCAACCATGATACCTCCGATAATTCCTGCAATGAGCCCGGCAAACAACGGAGCCCCACTAGCCAGAGCAATCCCTAAACATAGTGGTAATGCCACGAAAAATACAACTATACTGGCCGGGAGATCATTCTTCCAATTGCTTAGGAATGATGAAGGATCAGGGGTTGAAGACATGAATTAACTGTTTGACTATAAAAGGCAGAAGCTTTACTTTTCGAATTGAAAGTAACTCTTTTGCATGTTAAGACAAACTCTTAATAGGATTGTTTAGAAATCCTTAGATTTTTTCTGAATTCAGAAAGTTACTTAGCCTGGAGCAGGCTGTTGACCCAGAACCAAAGCATCTCTTCTAGCTTGTTACTGACATCCTTGCCGTGGCGAATGTCCGTTAACTTTGGTAGGTGTTCGGCAAAATACGGGTGGTTGTGCGCCATCTCGAACAGGTTGGTCGCCAGCGCACGAGGGTAGGGGAAGTCCGGTTTTATTTCTAGTATGAGGATACTGATCTCACTACTCAAATTCTTGTAACCGAGAAAGAGGCCTTTAGTGTTTTCCTGGTCAACTGTTTTGGTGTGATAGGCCTTTGACCCTTCGTTGATCACCACTTGATGCAGTAGTCGCTCATCTATGTAGGGAACCGCAGGGTTGGCAACAAAAGGTTGAGTCAAAGACTGAATCGCAGCGCGCAATCGTTCAGAGGCAGTTGATTTTCCGGCAACTGCTTGGTTGACCAAGTGGTGAACCCAGTCCCAGTACCAACTGACCAGATAAAGCAAAAGCTGGTGTTTGTTACTGAAGTAACGATAGATACTTGCTTCTGCTGACCCTAGTTCGCTAGCCAGTTTCTTGAAGGTAAATACCTCTAATCCAAGTTCATCTAGTAACTTTATGGAAGTTTGGAGGATGCGACGCCCTAACTCAGTATCCTGAGGGTCTCTGAGGGAAAGTTGGGGAGTAGGAAGGATTCTTACTTGAATTGCCATGATTACTGAACGAAAGTAAAACTATTTTGTTTTAAAAGTATAACTATCAAGAATAGCACTTTTATCTCTTAAATGTATGAGTAATTTTAATACTACGCCACTGCGGAAATTTTTTGCCCTGTTAAAATCAGATCGAAAAGATATTGGCTATGTGTATGTGTATTCAATATTGATCGGTGTTTTGGCACTCGTCGGGCCGTTGGGGGTGCAGGCCATTATCAACTTAATTGCTGGCGGTACTTTCAATGCCTCTCTGGTTGTGTTGGTGGCAATTGTCACAGGAGCTTCCGTACTGGTCGGAGCGCTTAAGGTAATGCAGTACGTGATCGCAGAGACCCTGCAACGTCGCCTGTTTACTAGGGCTGCCTTCGAATTTGCCTACCGCTTACCACGGATAAAACTCAGCGCTTTTCAGTCACACTATCCACCAGAATTGGTCAACCGGTTCTTCGATACCGTCACCGTTCAGAAAGGGTTACCTAAGATTCTTCTTGATTTTAGTGGTGCGGTGATGCAGATTGTTTTTGGTCTGGTATTGCTTTCCCTTTACCATCCCTTTTTTGCCATTTTCGGGGCAGTATTGGCTACACTTCTTTTTTTACTGATGTGGGTAATTGCTCCGGCCGGGCTGCAGACCAGCCT
>JBLHRW010000229.1:0-8121 GCA_047626445.1 Neolewinella sp. | reverse complement strand
CTCCCGCCACTCAATCACCTCGATGACAGCAGTTATCTTGCCGTCAGCAAAGTCTCGGTCTACCGATACAAAGCGGCCAGTCGCGTAGCCGTACATACCGATTTTTAGCTGGCGTAGGATTTCGGGGTCGGTAGACTCCGAACTGATGATATAGTTGATCCTTGAACGATCGCCCAGGGTATATTCTACCGTAGGTTCGCCACCGAAGATGTCGACTTTACTGTAGGCACCGATATGAAACTGCCATTCCTTGATGGCTTGTCCGATCTCAATAACGGGTTCAATGCCACCATGATCGGCCATTCGCTTGAAGGACATCTCTGCGGCCACCTGCTCGGGTGGAATGGTGGCTTCCTCAAAATTATTTCCGGCGCAGCCGGAGAAGAGGAAAAGGGGAAGTAGGGCGAAAAGGAGAAAGGGCAGGCGTGGCACAGTAGGTGAATTTCACCGCAAGGTAAGGTATTTTGCCGGTCCGAATTAGGGCGGTATGAATTTTAGATTCTGGAGAATAGAGCGGTTCGCTCATCGGATGTATCGTCTAGCCTGGTGTAGCCATAGGGAAGTTCATCCGATGCGTCGAGTCGCGTGTCTGCCCGCCTTTTATGCATTTGATAAACTTTTGCGACGGCGTCAGCAAAAAAGGTATTGGATGAAAAAAGATTTTGTTGCCTCTAAAAAGCCCAATTCCTATCCCACTAGGTCAGATGCCTCCTTTTTTTCTTTAACTTTTCTCCCTTTTACCTTTCCCCCCTTACTTTCGTGCCTATGGCCGAATCAACCATCCGCTGGCGTGTTGCCCAATACCTGGAACGTCTTTGGTGGCGTCGCTACCTTCGGGGTAAATCACCAGGAGACTACCTGGCCGATAAGCGGGCTTATTGGGCGAAAACCCTTGATCAACTCGACTGGGAACCAGTACCCGGTCGCCGGGTACTGGATGCCGGATGTGGCCCCGCGGGCGTTTTTATCTTTCTGCATGACGTTGAACAGGTCACCGCGCTTGACCCTTTGCTGGACAGCTACGAAAAGGACCTGAGCGTGTTCAGACAAGTTGACTACCCCCTGGTACAATTCCGGCAGCAGCCACTGGAGAAGGGGCTGGTGGGGGAAGAGGCCTTCGATGCCATCTACTGCTTCAATGCCATCAACCACGTCGATGATTGGGATGAAGCACTGGATACACTCACCGCCCATGCTTACTCGGGAACTCGGATGGTGCTTACGAGTGATGTACACCGACACCGCTGGTTATTGCCCATCTTTCGGGCACTACCGGGAGATGCCCTCCACCCCCAACAGCACGGGCCAGAGGCTTATCGTGCTGCGCTTCAGGCCCGGGGTTGGCGGATTGAGTGGGAAGACGTATTGCGGCGGGAGGCCATCTTCGACTACACTGCCTGGGTGGTGGTACTGGAAGCTTGAGTACCTGCCATCCTTTGCTCCGCTAACCTTACCTTGCACCCGCGGCCCCGCCCCTAAATATTTTGGGTAGGATACGTATATTAACTTTTCGAGAACGGATAACCCGATAACTCGACAACGTGACAACTCGACCATGAACAACCCGGTAATCATTCGCGACATCAGCTGGCTCTCTTTCAACCACCGGGTTCTGCAGGAGGCCAAAGACGAAAGTCTGCCGTTGTTTGAACGGATCAAATTTCTGGCTATTTATAGCTCCAACCTGGACGAGTTTTTTCGCGTCCGGATGGCCAACCATCGCAACCTACTAAGGGTAGGCAAAAAGACGAAAAAAGAGCTTGACATTACGCCGAAGCAGACGGTGCGTACGATCCAACGGATCGTGAACCGACAACAGGAGGAATTCAGCCGAATCTTTGAAAAGAAAATTGTCCCTGAGCTGGTAAAACATGGCATCACCCTGAAGCGACGCCTTGATCTGGACAAGGACGAACGGGCCTGGGTAGAAAGCTATTTTCACGATAAAATGCTGCCCTTCGTCCAGCCTGTGCTACTGAAAAAAGACATGGTGCGGCCGTTCCTGAACAACGCCCAACTGTACCTGACGATTTTGATGAAAGAGAAAAAGGGCGGTAAAACGGCCTATGCGGTAGTTAAGATCCCCAGTGATCACCTTCCCCGCTTCATTGAATTGCCGAGTCCGGAAGGGACGCATAACTTGATCATGCTCGATGACATCGTCCGGCACTCCATCTCCTGGATGTTCCCCGGTTACGACATCGAGGATACCTTCAGCGTGAAATTGACCCGTGACGCCGAATTGTACATCGACGATGAATTCAGCGGAGACCTGCTGGCGAAGATTAAAACCAGCTTGAATCGCCGCCATGTCGGCCCCGCCAGCCGTTTCGTTTACGACCGGACCATGACCGGGGACCTACTGAACTACCTCCAGGATACCTTCGACCTGGATAACCTGGATGTACTCGCTGAGGGCAGGTACCACAACAACTCCGAATTTTTCGGCTTTCCGGACTTCGGGATGAAACACCTAAAGAATCCGCCGCAACCACCGTTGTCCTATAAACCACTCGAAGAAGCGGAGGATTTCTGGGAGGCTATCCGTGCCCGGGACCACTTGCTACACGTCCCGTATCAAAGTTATGAGTCCGTCGTGCGCTTCTTTGAAATTGCGGCAGAAGACCCCGCAGTAACCCACATCAAGATTGTACAGTACCGTGTGGCCCGCAAAAGCCGGATTATGAAAGCGCTGATGGCTGCGGTAAAAGCAGGCAAGCAGGTCCACGTTTTCATCGAGGTGAAAGCTCGTTTTGATGAAGAAGCCAATCTGAACTGGGGCGAAAAATTGGAGAAGGCTGGCGTCCACGTCAACTACAGTTTTCCTGGAGTGAAAGTACACAGCAAACTGGCCTACGTGCGCCGGATGGAGGAGGGGCAACCCCGCGTCTATAACTACCTGGCGACCGGTAACTTCCACGAGGACACGGCGAAAATTTACAGTGATTTCGGCATCTTTACCGCTGATGAGCGACTGACCACAGAAGTGGGCCACGTGTTCAATTTTTTGGAGAATGTGGAAGATCCTCCCGAGGATTTTCAGCATTTATTAGTGGGCCAGTTCAACCTCAGGGACGGGCTGGAAAAATTGATCAAATTCGAGATCGACGAGGCTAAGGCCGGCCGGCCGGGTGGCATGACCCTGAAAATGAACAGCCTGCAGGATCAGTCCATGATTGACCTGTTGTACAAAGCATCCGACGCAGGGGTGAAGATTAACCTGATCATCCGCGGTATTTGCTGCCTGGTGCCGGGACGCAAAGGGGTAAGTGAGAACATCCACGGCATCAGTATCGTCGATCGGTACCTGGAGCATGCCAGGGTTTTTCATTTTTACCATGCCGGCGAAGACAAACTATACCTCAGTTCCGCCGACTTTATGACCCGGAACCTCAGCCACCGGATTGAAACGACCTTCCCGGTGTACGACATTGACATCAAGGATAAAATCCTCCACTTCCTGGATCTTCAACTGCGGGATAACACCAAGGCCCGGCTACTTTCGGACCAGCAGGGTAATACCTACGTAAAGAATAAGAAGGAGGTGGTGCGGAGCCAGGTGGCTTCTTATGAGTGGTTTTTGGAGCGGTAAGGGGCTTCACGCTTGGTCGCTTCGCTCCTTGTTGCAGGTTGCAGCTACCGTATGAGGCTATTTCAAGCAGCGAACCCCTGCAACGTGCGCGCAGCGAACCCCTGCAACGTGCGCGCAGCGAACCAACAACAAAAATGGTCATCCCCCCAAAGGAAGATGACCATTTTTCAATCTTGCAGCCGAAGCCGCAAAAAGCGCTCAGCGCATTACTTGACCTTAAAGAGCTCAACTTCAAAGATCAGTGCTGCGTAAGGCGGGATCTTTGGTGCGGAGCCACGGGGGCCGTAAGCGAGGTCGAAAGGAATGTAGAAGCGGTACTTCGCACCTTCCTTCATCAGTTGGACGCCTTCCGTCCATCCCGGGATGACGCGGTTGAGGGGGAATTCGATGGTTTCGCCGCGGTCAACGGAGCTGTCGAATACTGTGCCGTCGAGCAACATACCGTGGTAGTGTACCTCTACGGTTTCCGTAGCGGTTGGGCTGGTACCGGTTCCTTCCTTCAGTACTTCGTACTGGAGGCCAGATTCGGTCACCATCACTTCCGTGCGCTTGGCGTTATTGGCCAGGAATTCGTCGCCTTCCTGGCGGGCCTCAGCGCCTTCGCCTTCCTGGCGCTTGGCCATAAATGCTTGAATGGTGGCATTTGCTTGCTTAGCATCCATTGTTGCGGTACCATCCTTCGCGGCGTGGAGGCCACGGGAAAGTTCGTCAACATCAAGTTCGCCAAACTGTTCGGTAAGGTTTTCGGACATCAGAATGCCGAGGGCGTAAAAAGTAGAATCCATCTTAGTGGGGTTGTTTTGGGCCGTAAGTGGGCCGAAAGAAAGGCATAGTACAATGCCAAGGATAAACTGTTTCATTTTTCAGGGAATTATTGTTGGTTGGGGTAAACTTAGTCGTTGATTCTGTAGGGGAAACCAAGGCGAAATCTAGTCATTGCTCCTACAAACATTGACTGCATCCTGCGGCCGCGCCAAGCGATCACACTAACGAGCTATTTTCTGGATGAAGTATCCAATGCCACCAAGTATCAGTAACATTATGCCGGCAAAGAAAAGTACGAAAGGGACATCGGGGTTGAAATTTGCCACGGTTTCTGGGGGTAGCATGACCAATTCGTGGTTAATTTGGATAAGTCCTGCTCCGGCAACATCTCCATAAAGACCGAGTGCGAGCCCAAAGACGAACAGGGCGGTACCCAGCGGCATACCGAAAGCAAATATTCGGGTGATGCCGTCCATCTTGGCAGCTTTTAACACATGTGTTAAAATGGAGAGGTGAAAAAACAAGGTCAGCAAAATTACGGTCACCAGGGCTAGCCGGAAGAGCTGGCTGGTCCAGAACCAATAATCGACCAATTCAGGACCCCGCCAGGCCATGACGGCAAGGAGGAAACAAGAGAAGGTTAGGCCCGGGCGCATCAGCCTTACCCATTCTGTATGATAAATGGGAAGGAATAGGCGTAGACCGGCAAAATAAAGCACGATGAATCCTACCACGGCACCGGTAAACAATGGTGCAGAAAGACTTCCATACAAGGCAGTGGTGCCGGTGAAGATGATGAGGTAAAATACCGGGGTAAGGATACGTGATTCCCTCAGGCCGCGGCCATACAGCAGCAAAAGGGTAAAAATCAATAAGAATAAAGACAGGTATTTTCCGGTATTGGTCGCATCGGCAAGTTGGAGTGCCCGGAGGCGGAAAGCGCTGCCTGAACTGCTTAGGTCGGTCCGGGCATTTCGCCAATTTTGATAGGCGGAACGGCCTCCCTTGTCGAGGTAAGTATAAAAATCGAGCAAGGCCTCTGCGTCCGGCTGGGCCGCAAGCAGGGTGTCGGGATGTTCCTTGTAGTAGCGGCTGGTATTCAGGCTGGAGCCATCCACTGTGGCTACTGGGGGCACTAAGTTAGGGATCTGGCGGTCAAGCCAGGAACCGAGCGCATAACTGAGCACGTAAGCCAGCAATAGGCTGCCGAGTATGCCAACCAGACGATTAGGCACCTTGGCGTGCGGATTCAAATAGATACAGGAGGTCGCCGAGTCGTTCTTTTAGTTCACTCCGGTCGATGATGAAGTCGAGAAAACCATGTTCCAGAAGGAATTCGGAAGTCTGGAAGCCTTCGGGGAGCTCCTTTTTGATGGTTTCTTTAACCACCCGCGGGCCGGCAAAGGCGATCAATGCTTCAGGTTCCGCGAGGTTGATGTCACCAAGCATAGCGTAGCTGGCGGTTACCCCTCCGGTGGTGGGATCGGTCATCAGGCTGAAGTAGGGCACGCCGGCTTTGGCTAATTGGCTGAGTTTTACGCTCGTCTTGGCCATCTGCATCAGGCTGAAAGCAGCCTCCATCATGCGGGCACCGCCCGTTTTGGAAATGATCAGTAATGGTGTACGGCTCTTGCGGGCCTCATCGATGGCTAAAGCTATTTTCTCACCAACCACACTGCCCATTGAGCCACCTATGAAGCTGAAGTCCATACACGCTATTACGATCGGACGACGGTTCAATTTGCCACGGGCTACACGAATAGCATCGGTGAGCCCGGTCTTTTTACGGGCTACTTTCAGGCGATCTTTATAGCTCTTGAGGTCGCTGAATTCAAGCATGTCAACGGCTTCCATGTCGGGAGCAAATTCTTCAAAATTACCGTCAAAAAGCATCTCGAAGTACTCATGTGAGCCGATCCGGTCGTGGTAGTTACAGCTGGGGCATTTGTAAAAATTCTCTCTGAGATCCTTACGTAATACCGTTTCACTGCAACGCTTACACTTATACCAAACGCCTTCTGGTGCTTCCTTTTTATTTCTCGTTGAGGTCTGAATTCCGCTGGTCAGACGCTTAAACCATCCCATAATCGTAATTTGTTCCGGGCAAAGGTAGGGAGATAGATTCGCTTCTGGGTATTTCGGGTTGAATTCGCTTCGCGCATGTTGCGGGTAACCAATAAGGCACTAAGGCATTAAGGGCGTCACTAAGTAAAATAATAAAAACAAGAGACACTATCCACTACCGACTACCAGACGACTGAACTACTATACTTATAAGGGCGCGGCCGCAGGTGCAAGGAAGGTTTTTGAAGCGCAAAGTGGGAGGGATTGCCCGGATAAATTGTTATTCCCGTCAGCCTTGCTTACTTTGCGGGAGCGCCAACAATGACCGTTTTGTTACGGTTATCTATAGATATGTCTAAAGTCATCAACACCCTGTTCAAAACTTACATCGGTCGTTACCGTAAGGAGTTGGGTATGCATTATGATGATCCGCTGGAGCTGCAAAGAAGGGTGTTGCACGATATCCTGCGAGACAACCGCAGCACGACCTTCGGCCGTGAGCACGACTTTAGCGAGCTCCTCAGGGCGCCGGAACATTTTGCTGCCAGGGTTCCCGTCCGGACTTACGAGGAGCATCTCCCTTATCTGCAGCGGGTACTTAACCAGGAAAAACGGGTGCTTACCAATGAAAGCCCAGACTGGATCTCCACGACCAGCGGTACTACTGGTGCGATAAAGTACCTGCCACTGTCTAACAACGCCATCAGCGAGATCCACCTGAAGGGAAGTTGGATGAGTTTGGCGTGCCTCTACGAAAAAGACCCGGAGGTACAGGTTTTTGGGTCTAAGAATCTCCTCATTGGCGGCGCACTGAAGGGCTTGCACCCTATGGCCCAATTACCGCAGGGAGACATTAGTGCGATCATCATCCAGAACATACCCCGGATCATGCGCTCTTTCTATATTCCGGATGTTGACCTGGCTACAGCGGTCAACTACGAAGATAAAATTGAACAGATTGCCCAGTTAGCCGCCCGGGAACCAAGCATCACTACCCTGGGGGGCGTACCGACCTGGAACCTGCCGCTCTACCGGCGGATACTTGAAATCCACGGTGGCGACAACATGCTTGACGTTTGGCCGGAGGCGCGCGTTTTCAAGCACGGTGGGGTCAACTTCGCACCATACCGCGAAACATTTAAAAATCTGTTCCCCCGAGAAGACTTCATCTTCCAGGAAATCTACAATGCTACCGAAGGGTTCTTCGGCGTGCAAGACCAGAATGAACTAAGGACCTTATTACTGTTACTTAATGCAGGGGTGTATTACGAGTTTGTTCCGTGGGAGGAATTTCAGCAGAAAAACTATGCGACTGCTGTTCCCTTGGCGGGCGTAAAGGAAGGTCAGGTCTACGTGATGCTGATTACCACAGTGGCCGGCCTGTACCGGTACCCGATGGGCGACCTGATCGAATTTACCGAAACGGATCCGTTTCGGTTAAAGATCTTGGGACGAACGCAAGAGTTTATCAATGCCTTTGGCGAAGACCTGCTGCGTTCGGAGGCGGAGGGTGCTTTGCTGGAGGCCTGTAATCAGACGGGGGTTCTTGTTCGCGACTTTACGGTGGCACCAGTATACGTCGACCTGGCGGGTGCAGGGAGGCACCATTGGGTCGTCGAATTTGAGAAACCGCCTACAGACCTGGAAGCTTTCAACCGTGCCCTCGATGAACAGCTGATCGCCGTAAATTATAATTACGC
>JBLHRW010000228.1:0-8150 GCA_047626445.1 Neolewinella sp. | reverse complement strand
AATATTGTCCGCAATGCTTTGCGTAAGCTTCATCGTCAGTAGCGGAACGGTGAAAAGCGTCGGGGCCTGGATTATGCAGGACGTTTGGGCGGGAACGCAGTTGCAGGGGATGTTTTGGATGCCGGCTTTGACCGGTGCGCTGTTCTTTATCCCCTTATTAGGCTTCGTCTATTGGCTACACAAGCTGCCGCCACCCACAACACAAGACGTGGCGGCACGCGGCAAACGTACGCCCATGAGCCGATCCAGCCGCCGGCGAATGCTACACCGCATAGGTCCGGGGCTGGTTGGGGTCGTCCTCTACTACGTCCTGGTTACCGCCTTCCGAGACGTACGCGACAACTTCGCAGCAGAGCTTTGGACCGCCCTCGGCTACGGCGACGCGCCCGCCGTGTTCACCCTCGCGGAATTACCCATTGCCGTCCTGACGCTGGGTACGCTGGTACTCGGTTACTTTATTAAAAACAACCGCTTGGCCCTGCGCTATTACCACGCCCTTATCGTCAGTTCCACCCTACTGATTATCTTGTCCACCCTGGCCTTCTCCTCCGGCCGGCTCGACGGAGCCTACTGGATGGTGCTCGTAGGGCTCGGGCTTTACCTGGGGTACGTACCGCTCAACGCCATTTACTTCGACCGCCTCATCGGGGCTTTCGGTGGGATGGCTACGGCCGGTTTCCTGATCTACGTGGCCGACGCGAGTGGCTACGCCGGCAGCGTCGTAGTCCTGTTACTGAAAAACCTCGGCGGGCTCGACGTCAGCTGGCTGCGCTTTTTTGTCGGGCTCGCTTATGTGTCCGGCAGCTGCGGCTTGCTCTTTTCTACCTTCAGCTGGTGGGCTTTTGAGCGGCGGCTAGCCGCTGCCGACGAGACCGACGAGGCAATGTTCGTTCCCCAGTTAACTTCCACCAACCTTCAATAGATAAAACCACGATATTATGCACATCCGTATCCTTACACTGCTCTTTCTAACCCTCCTCTGCACCAGCGTCCGCGCCCAGAAAACGGATACGAAGACCGAAAACGTCATCATCATCACCATGGACGGCCTGCGCTGGCAGGAGCTCTTCGGCGGCGCCGTAGATTCGATGGTCAGGAACCCGGACCTGACCTCCGATACTGATCGAATTGAAGCGTCTTATTTATCTGACAGTGAAGAAAATAGAAGGGCCAGTCTAATGCCTTTTTTCTGGGAGACAATCGCCACCGAAGGCCAGGTATTCGGTAATCGCTGGGCGGGCAGTAAAGTTGACTGCACCAACCGCTACTGGTTCTCGTACCCTGGTTACAACGAGATTCTGACGGGCTACACCGACGGGGCCGTCAACTCCAACGCCAAGAAGTGGAACCCCAACAAAACGGTGCTAGAATGGCTGCACGAAAAGCCCGAATTCAAGGGCCGCGTAGCCGCCTTCGGCAGCTGGGACGTCTTCGACTGGATCGTCAACGAAAAACGCAGCGGCATCCCCGTCAACTCCGGCTACAACAAAGCCGAAGGCGACCACCTAACCGACAAAGAACACTACCTCAACAAGCTACAGGACCAGACCGCCCTGCTCTGGGGCAGTGTCCGCCAGGATTTTCTGACCCACAACTACATGCTCGAATACCTGAAGCGCGAACACCCCAAGGTCGTTTACATCAGCTACGGGGAAACCGACGATTTCGCGCACGATGGCGCTTACCACCGCTACCTCGATGCCGCCCACGCCACCGACGGCATGTGGCGCGAATTATGGACGTTCCTACAAACCGACCCGGTCTACGCCGGCAAAACCAGCCTGATCATCACCACTGATCACGGCCGCGGCGAAAGCCCGATGACGGAGTGGAAAGGCCATGGCACCAGCATCAAAGGCGCGGGCGCAATCTGGATGGCCGTACTTGGCCCGGATACACCGGCAAAGGGCGTTATCAAGCAAGGACAACTGTACCAGACGCAAATAGCTAAGACGGCGGCGGCGCTGCTCGGCTACGATTACGTGAACGAAAAAGAGGAGGTCGGGGCCGTAGTGCCCGGCGTGATCACCACAAAGAAATAAACCAACATGAACCATACGGATCTACTCATCATCGGTGCGGGCACCCTTGGCACCTTTCATGCCAAAGCCGCCTTGGAGCGCGGGCTGAGCGTACGCCTCTGCGAACGAAACGCCGCTCCGCGCGATGCGAGCGTGCGTAATTTCGGCCAGGTCGTCCCCTCGGGGATGCTCCCAAAATGGCAAGCCTACGGCCGTCGAAGTCTGGAAATATACAAGGCCCTGCAAAGCCGGACCGACATCACCCTACGCCATAACGGCTCGGTGTACCTGGCCTCCGACGAAGAAGAATTGCGGCTACTGGAAGAGCTTCGGGAGATCAACCTTGCCAACGGCTACCCCAGCGAGCTGCTGAGTGCAGAAGAATGCCTGGAGAAATACCCCGGTCTGCGGGCGGATTACTGCGTCGGCGGCCTTTTCTTCCCCGAAGAGGTGACCGTTGAAGCCCGGGAGATGATCCACCGCGTGCTGGCTTACCTGGCCGAGCACCTAGGCTTGCAATACCACCCCAACACTTTGATTAATGACTTACAAGTAGTTAATGTGGGCAACGGAGCGCAGGTGCAAGCAAAGGACGCGCAGGGCAATGTCTTCACTGCCAACCGGGCCATCATCTGCTCCGGCGGAGAGTTTAAGCTGCTGTTCCCCGAACACTTTGCTGCCAGTGACCTCGTGCTGGTAAAGCTACAAATGCTCCAAACCGTCGCGAACAACGGGCCCATCGTCCCCGGTAATATCCTCACCGGGCTGAGTATCCGCCGCTACGAAGCCTTCACGGAGTGCCCTTCCTGGCCGGAGGTAAAAGCCGGCGAAGACCCGGATGCCTTCTGGAAGAAATGGGCCGTCCACATCCTCTTTAAGCAGTGCCCGGACGGCTCCTACATCCTGGGCGACAGCCACGAGTACGCCCCGGCCGCCAAAGCAGATGAACTGAGCTTCGACAGCTACCCCGAAGTGAACGACTACATGATCCGGGAAGCCCAAAAAATCTTCGACCTGTCAACCTACGTCGTCCAGCGTGCCTGGACGGGGTACTACTCCCAATGCGCCCATCAGGATATTTACCAGGGAACAATCGACGGCCTGATCCACGTCGTTACCGGCATCGGCGGTAAGGGAATGACGGCCGGCCCCGGCTTCGCCGAAGCGCACATTGCGGCCCTGTACCCCGCCGAATCACTGGTTGGCGAGACGGTATCCCACTAAACCACCTACTAAATCCAATAAAACCCAACGCATGAAAGCCATCCAACTATTCGTATTCGACATGGCCGGCACCACCGTCAACGAAGACAACCTGGTCTACAAAACCCTCTGCCGCGCCTTCCTACTGGCTGGCTTTACCCACCTGAAACTAGAAGATGTATTGGAGTATGGCGCCGGTAAGGAAAAGCTACAGGCGACGCGTGACATCCTGGCGAGCGTCTTCCCCGAAGCTCCCGACCAGAACGGAACCGCTGAAAGGGTGCACGCCCGCTTTAGGGAATTACTTACGGAGGCTTACGCCACCAACCCGGTCACCGCTTTCCCAGGATCAGAGGACTTTCTGGCCAAGCTACGCGCCGCAGGCATCAAGGTGGCCCTCAACACCGGCTACGACCGCCCCACCGCCGAACTTTTGCTCGGCAAAATGGGCTGGTCTACCGGCAAAGAATACGACGTACTGGTCACCGCCACCGACGTAGATCGTGGTCGCCCCCACCCCGATATGATCCTGTTGGCGATGGAACAAACCGGCATCAAAGACCCAGCGCTGGTGGCCAAAGTGGGGGATTCTGCCATCGATATCCTGGAGGGTAAAAACGCGGGCTGCGGCTTTACGGCGGGCGTTACAACCGGTGCCCAGACGGCGAAGCAGCTCTGCCGAGCGGAACCTGACGCGGTGGTGAATGAGTTGAAGGCTTTATTGAAAACCTCATGCTTCATGGCCGATTTTCAGGTGTAAGCTAACGGGTCTTTGTACGCTGCTAAGAGGTGGGGGAGTCTTCCGTTGGTTGCAGGCGCTGATCGTAACTGTTCAGGCGGTCGGGTTCACCATTCTGCCCGTTTTTGATGGTAATGAGGATGAGGGAGGCTTATGACGGTCTATTACAATTATGAGCGGCGAGGTGACGCCCTAAAAAGTGTATACCTTCAGTCGGCATCATCAAACAACCCGGGACAATCTTTTACCGAATGCCCTAGTGAACAAAAGTTAGTAATCTGCCGTTCTGCCTGCAATCACAAGAACCATTACCGCCATGCGACTAGCAGCGTACCTTTTAGTTGGCCTCACCCTTACCGGGGCGTGGGCTTGCCGGTCTTCTCAACAGCCCGAATTCCTGCTACGGGCCAGCCTCCTCGTAGCCGAAGACCACACCTGGTTTCGTGCCTTCCAGCACTTCGGTGAACTGCTCGAAGCGCGTTCGGACGGGCGGATCGTGCTACAAACTTATCCATCCGAACAACTGGCTAAAGAGATCGAAGCCATTCGCATGATCCAGGCGGGAGTGATTGACATGACCACGACCAGCGCCCTGCTGAGTAACTGGACCGAAATCATGACCTTTTGCGAGATGCCCTTTCTGATGGATAGTATGGAGGACGTGGATGACATGCTCACCGGTCCGGTGGGCGCGCGCATCCGGTCCGAAATGGTCACCAAGACGGGACTACGGCCGGTCGGGTATTTTCAGGCGGGCGCTCGTCACCTGACGTCTAACCGGCCCATCCGTCATCCGGATGATTTACAGGGGTTGGTGATTCGCATACCGAGTATTCCTGCGTTCGTGACGGCCTGGGATGCACTGGGGGCAAAAACCACTCCCATTGCTTTTTCTGAAGTTTTTACCTCCCTCCAGCAGGGCGTGATCAATGCGCAAGAGAACCCCCTGCCACTGACTAAAATGGCTGCCATGTATGAGGTACAGGAGTACGTCAACCTGACCAGCCACGTTTTTGGCTGGACCTACCCCGTCATCGGCGAAAAGAAATTCAATAAAATGCCGGCGGACCTTCAAGCCATCTTTCTAGCATGCGCTCAGGAGATGCAAGCCTACGAACGCCAGCTGTTTCTGGAAAACGATGTTCTGAACCGGGCCGAGCTCGAGGCGAAGGGCATGACCTTCGTTGACGTTGACCGCGCTGCCTTCGTAAAGAAACACGGGAACGCTATTTACAATACTCTTTCTCCCGAGATGAAAGCCGTATACCTCTCCTTAAAAGACACGATCCAATGAAGCGTTTCGTCAAATACGTCGGGATGACGATGAAATGGGGTACGCTGCTCAGTACGTTGGGTTTCGTGGCCTGCATCCTGATTCAGATTTTTGCCCGCTTGTTTTTACCGACCGCACCTTCCTGGACCGAAGAGGCCGCCCGGCTCTTCTTCGTGATCGCGATCGGCTGCTCGGCCGGCCTGGCGTTGCGAAGCGGCGAGTACGTTAATTTTGACTTCTTCTACCGGCGTATGAGTGATGCCTGGCAGCAGCGGGTCGCTTTCTCCATCGATCTGCTCACGGTAATCTTATTTGCCCTTTTCACGGTTTATGCCGTGCAGTTCACGATAATGGGCTGGGCGGAAAGCTCGCCGAGCCTGAAGTTCCCAATGGCCATCCCTTTCGCGGGGATGTTGATTTTGGGTTTTTCGCTGCTGGTGTACGCGGTCGATCGCTTGCGTAAGTATTTTACCACTACCGCCGCGGGCAGCCGCGCGGCAAACCCTAACAAACTATGATCGGGCTCTTGCTTATCACCTTCGCCGTCTGCATCATCCTGCGGTTCCCCATCGCCTTCTCCCTGGGCTTGTCGTGCTTGCTTTTCTTGCTGGTCAAGGGTACGCCGCTGATCGTCATCCCAATGAAGATGTACTCTGGCATCGACGTGTTCGTCCTGCTGAGCATCCCGGGCTTCATCATGGCAGGTAACCTGATGAACCACGGCGGGCTGACGGAGAAGATCATCGCCTTTTGCAACCACCTAGTGGGCCACATTCGTGGCGGCCTCGCGCTGGCAAATATTGCCGCATCCATGCTGTTCGCCGGCATTTCGGGAACGGCTATTTCCGATACCGCAAGTATCGGTTCCGTGATGATTCCGGCCATGAAGAAGGAAGGGTATGATGCGGCCTTCGCCTGCGCGGTAACGGCCTCGTCGTCCACCGTAGGGCCGATCATTCCGCCGAGCGTGTCGATGATCATCGCCGCTACGCTTACCGGCCTTTCGGTCGGTAAGCTGTTCCTGGCGGGGGCCATTCCTGGTTTTTTGCTGGGGGTCAGTTTGCTGGGCTATACCTACTACATCTCGCGTAAGCGGCAGTACCCGAAGCACGCGCGCAGCAGTTTACGGCAGGTCGGCCGGGGTTTCATCGATACCTTTTGGGCCTTGCTGATGACGGTCATCATTCTGTACGGCATCATCGGTGGTTTGTTCACCCCCACGGAGGCTTCCATCGTGGCGGTGCTGTACGCGCTGTTCATCGGTATTTTCGTGTACCAGAAATTGACGGTGCGCCGGGCGATGGTGGTCTTTCTCGACTCCATGAAAACGTCGGCCTCCCTCATGGTGCTGATCGGTTTTGCTAACCTCTTCGGCTACATCCTGATCACGGAGCAATTACCCCAAATCGTATCCTCACAAATTCTGGGGTTTTCGGATAACCGCTACGTGGTGCTACTACTGATCAATCTGTTATTGATTTTCGTAGGCACCTTTATGGAGACCATCGCCGCCTTACTGATTCTGTTCCCAATATTACTTAAAGTAGCGCTAGCGGTAGGGGTCGACCCCATTCATTTTTCCGTTATCGCCTTACTCAACCTGATGATCGGCCTCACTACGCCGCCACTGGGCGTCTGTCTTTTCGTCGCCGCCGGCATTGGTAAAGTATCGATCGGTGAGGTTAGTCGGGCGGGCTTTCCCTTCCTGGTGGTCAGTTTGATTGTTCTCACTTTGATTACCCTGCTGCCGGAGCTTTCGCTTTTCTTACCACGGCTATTTTTGGCTTAATTTGTCGACAGACTTTTGTCAAAAAAATAATGGTCCTCTTTTATGCGCAGCATAAATTCGTTTTGAGAATCTGGGCAATAATCAGTAATCTTGGTGGATGTATATGGCTAAGGGATGGGGATTGTTGCCCGGGAACGGGTACCGGCGTTTAACGCGTGGCTGGGGGGAGAGCACTAAGCTAAGTCCAGGTCTTTCCTTTTGCTTTTCCAACAGATATAGCACCTACGATCGCGCCCTTTAATTATGCTGTAAGTAAAACGGGCATGTCCAATTCGGCACTAATCCTTCTATTATGGGCTGGGCGAAGTCATTTTCAAATGGAAGAATGAAATATGGCATTTCGTAAGCAATACTTCTGAGCTAATCGATACGAAGTAAAGGTTGTGTAGGGTTGATCCACTAGAAGCACAAACAATTTTTATTTAGTCTCTTTATAAATTAATGAAAGTCAGCACATTAATTGAACTACTGGTTTGGTTTGGAGCTTTAAATAACAGCGACATTGTTGTCACTGTTAAAAATTTATCCATTATGGAAGCTACTTGTAAATCATGTAACCACTGGGAAGACGAAGCTCCTGCAGTTCAAAATCAAGATAACTTCGGCGAATGCGAAGTGCTTACCGATAGCGGCATGAAATTCGTTCTCCCCGTGATTCAGGATCGTACCATGCAGAGCACTGGTATTATCACTAGTGCTGACTTTGGTTGCAACCAGTTTGCAGCCTAATCCGACTAATTACATCAACGAAAAAGGCCCTATCCTTAACGACGAGGTCTCCGATCTTGATGATTACGTAACCATGTTCCAGTCCGGCTTTTTGCCCGGTTCGAGCACTGCCTCCAAGCGTATGCCCTCGCCAGAGCAGGCGAAATTGGGCGTTACGCCCAGGGTCACCTTGAAAGAACTTGCCTGGCGCTGGCCGGAGTCCGTGGTCTTGGTGAAGGTTAGTTCCCCGGCTCCATCGAGGCCTTCAAGCAGGACGTACATCCACTCGGCTAGTACAGTGTAATCTAAGTTCTTACCACTTATCCGCGATGCCTTTTACCGCTTGGCAGCGTTGCTTACCTCCTCACTTAGCTACGGCTAAGCTCCGGTGTAAGCGTCTCGCCAGGCGGCAAAATT
>JBLHRW010000227.1:0-8185 GCA_047626445.1 Neolewinella sp. | reverse complement strand
TACGTTAGGGATGGGAAATAAATAAACCACGATTTTTGACCGCCTTATTTTGCCCTCACCGCACTTAAAAATTCTTTCCGTAGTTATGGCTACGCAAAGAATTTTTCAAGAACGGTGAGAACAAAAGCGGCAGGTCAAAGAATCACGTTTTATTTAATCCCCATCCCTTAGCTTTACGATGCACTCCCGTATGAAATTTTTTTTCCCCTTGCGACGCTTTGCTCATCTAACCCTGCTATTGCTGTTTGGTTGTTTACTCCAATCAGTATCGGGCCAGGCCCAAACCGCTGTCCCCGAAAATAAAAGTTTGTCGGCGCTAAAGGAGATGTACACGGAACGCGCCTATACGGAAGCCATCGCGGCCTTTCCCGGCTTGCTTGCCGAGTTAAAAACCGGAGAAGATTTTTCCGCCCTGGCTGAGGCCCGTCTTTACTACGCAGAGTGTTTATTTGAAACCCAGCAAGAAGATAAAGCCCTTGAATATTTCTCCCAGAGCTACCAGACAGTCATTGACCATCGGCTGGATTCCGCCGAACTGGACTATTTCTACCTTATCTTGCAGGGGCTGAGTGCCCTAAATTCTCCTGAATCTGCTACCGGAAAGCAATGGTACCGGCGCATGAGCGAGTACATCACCACATTTCTACCTGATGACCGCAAGGCGCTGGCAGACCTGACTTTTGCCGAAAGCGGCATCGCCTATTACCGCGGTGACTTCTCGACGGCGGTGCTCAAACTGGAAGCTTCCCTGGAGCTTGGACGAGCGGTTTATACGGACCTAGATTTTTACGCCATTTATAATAACCTGGCCAGCATCCACGGCGAAAACAACAGCTTCGGCCTAGCCCTAAGTAATCAGCGGCTGGCCACCCGATATGCCTACGGGCCCGTAACCAAGGCTGAAAACCTGCTGAACGAAGCCGTTATCCAGACGGAGCTGCGCAAGTACGAGGAAGCATTAAGGATACTGAACCTGGCGGAAGACTATATCAAGGACGAATTGCCCGACAATTCGGCCTTGTGGTTGAGCCTTTTCCACGATTACTGCTATTTGTACAATCAGCGAAATGATTTTGTCAGCTTCGATAACGTTCGGAAAAAAGAGGCTCTGTTCCTAACAGAGCACCCAGAGCACCAACAAACCATCGCCTACCAGCGCTACTGCAATTACGAGGCCAGCTACTACATCCGGCAGGGAAACTATGAAAAATCTCAAGCCTGGCTGCAACGAGCCGAACAGGCAGAAGCGAAGAGCGGCTTCGATTGGGTGCTCTATACTTCCCGCCTACTGATCCAGGCCAAATTATGGGGAAACACCGATCAATTCGATCAGGCTGCCTTCAATTTCTATTTATTATTGGCCTTCAAAACCAAGGAAAACGTAGACTACAACGCCCCTGATCGGGATGTACACCAGCGCTTCCTGACAGACAGCCTGCCTGCCACCTTACCGGTGATAGGCCTGCTCAAAGACCGGGCGGCCCTTTATGCCCGTTGGGACTTCAAGGATGTCGGCCGGGGCTTTGACACCTTAGCGCTTCGTGAAATACGTTTGGCGGATCAGCTGACCTTTCGGGCACGGGAGCAGGTAGGCCAGTCGGGCCGGCGCCGGCTTTTCGATGAAGTGAGTGCTGCACTACGAAAAATAGAAGTTGGTATTTATTGGCGGCAATACCGAAAAGAGCCTTCGGACTTTGAGTTGGAAAAAGCCATCAACGCCAGCGAACGGATCAAGCACCTGGGCATCAGCGAAAGGCTTTGGCAAGAGCAGGAAGACACCAGGGAGAAATTACCGGCTGAATTGCTCACGCTGGAACGATCTTATGCACATTTACACGATGAGTTGATCCGCGGGCTTCGGCGCTCCGGCATATCAGAGCAGGAGGTGACGGACATCCGGAACCAGATACAGCACGTGCGGCAGGCGAAAGAGAAAATGCAGGACACCCTCCGGCAGATGGCACCTGCCTATTTAAAAGAACGCTACCTACCCGAGGAGATCAGCCTGAAGGGCCTGCGTGGAAAAGTCTTACAGGAAACGGAAGTAATGCTGCATTTTGTAGACCAAGACAGCTTGGTTTACCTCGTGTTGATCGGCCAGGAAACCAAAGAATTCATCCGTATCAGCTTACCGGAAAACCTAAGCGTTAGTATTCCCAGGCTTTTCGAAGACATGCGGACGCTGGACACCTCTGTCTATCATCAACTTCGAGTGTTTTACGAATTGTTGATCGAGCCAGTGGCGGATAAAATAGTTGGAAAAGACATTGTCATCGTGCCCGATGGGTACCTTAATTATCTCCCGTTTGCTGCGCTGCTTACGGATGCTCCCTCTTCTTATTCCGGTCCGATGGAATATCCTTACCTTATTCGAAACCATGGCATCCGACACCTATTCAACACGCAATCGGCCATGCTTACGCCGGCAGCCACGAATCGTCTTCGGAGACGAGCGACGAAAGGAGCTGCGGCCTTTGCTCCTTTTGCCTACGGTGGCAACAGCAAATTTCCCGGACTGCCGTTTAGCATGAGTACCGTATCCGGGCTTAGGCAACAGGTGGGACGTTGGTCCATCCATGAATCTTTGGGAAGTGACGCAACCGTTGAAGACTTTTTACTGGTGGCACCGACGGCCAATTTGCTGCACATCGGAACCCACGCTGCCATCAACAATGAATACCCCGAAGAGTCTACCTTGTTGTTTGCTGCCAATAAACCGACGAAGTGGCCCGCGTTACCGGCGGCAGAGATATCTGAACTTCGACTTACTGCCGACCTGGTGGTTATATCCGCCTGCCAATCAGCGGATGGGCGTCTGTACCAGGGGCAAGGCGTAGCCAATTTCGCCAGATCTTTCGCCCTTGCCGGAGCGAGTAACCTCATGGTTAACCTTTGGGAGATTAAGGATGAGACCTCACACTATCTGTTGAAAGAGGTCTACACAAGACTGTACCAGGAAAAAAAGCCTAAGTATGAGGCACTCCGGCAGGCCCAACTGAATTACTTAAGGGAACACGAGCCTACTGCTCATCCTGCCTACTGGGCGACCATGATCTATATTGGTGATGGAAGGCCGCTGAATGAATCAGCCGAAAAAAGTAGTTGGTTAATGCTTCTCGGCTTATTGCCTTTGGCCGCTATCTTACTGGGCGGATGGCTTTGGTTGAGAAAGAGGTCGCTGCGCGACCTTGGTAATGAGTAGTGAGTAGTCGATAGTTGGTAGTGCTGCCGCACGTGGATGCTCGCTGCGCTCCGCCTCTTCCCCGGAGAGGGGCGTCCCTTAGGGATCAGCTTTGGGCAGTACTTTCAGCATTCCAGCTGCGCGCTGTCCCATCCCATCTTCTTTTTCGGCCAGTTTATTGAGCAAGGGTGTGGCGTTTGAAAATTCTTTATTGTCGATGTAAGCCATTGCCAACACGTAACAGACGGTTCGGTACCGAAGATTAGTAGGTGGCGTTTTTTGCTGCAACGGTTCTAACGTTTTAATAGCAGCAGCGGGATTACGCTCAAGCCATTCGGAGGTTCCCTGATAGAAAACGAATAGATCCTGTTTCGGCTGACCTTCTCGTTGGGCAAGGGAAGAGAATGCAGTAGCGGCCTGATCGTATTTCGCTTGATGATAAAGGCTCAGGGCCGTTGCCACTGGTAATTCTTCGGCGGGGCGGTTAACACCACGCGTTGTGCTAAGCTCATCGGTTGCTATTCGAATTCGATAGTCATCGGCGAGTTGGGCGTAGGCGGGCGGCTGCAGGAAGTACCACCCCATGAAGCAGAACAGGAGTAAAGAGGCTGCGGCGTAAACCCATCGCTGGCGGAGCATTCTGGTATTTGTGACGATAGGATGCGCTGCGGCAAGCCTTTGCCGTACCCGATCCCGAGAGGCTTCAAAATCGGTAAAACGCGCGCGGCCGGCGGCGTCACTATCCGTATGCTTTGGTGGTTGGCGGGAGGGCATGGATAAAACTTAATACACTTAAAGAGTAGACTTATTCTTCCGGAGGGAAATGGTTGAGGCAACGGTTTTTTAATATCTTCTTGCCTCCTTTTAGAAGTCTATACACTTCTTGTGTTGACAAGTTTAAGATGGAGGATATTTCAGGAATCGGCTTACCGTAGATGAACCGTTGAACGATTACCTGCCTGTACTCATGTTTAAGACGATAGATTTCCGAAATTAGGACTTCCATCTGCTCATCCTTTTGTGATTCATCTGCTGAGGCTTGTTCATCCTCCAATGAAAAAGTAAAGACTTCATCATAGAAGACCTGCTTTCGGTAGCCATTACTTCTGAGTATATCGATGACACGGTTACCCGCAACCGTTCGTAACCACGCCTGTACGTTACTGATCTGCTGCTTCTTTTTACTTAATTCCAGGAAGAGCTTATTCAATGTTTCCAGGACAATGTCTTCAGCTTGCTGCTGGTGATCAAACAGGTTGCCTACGTAAGCCAGCAGCGCTTCGTCATGCCTTTCATAAAGCGCCTTAAAGGCACGAGCATTCCCCTTCCGGCAAAGTGCCTGGAGTTCCACGTCTGTCAGTTTGCTATAGTTTCGGTACGGAGTCAATTAGTGCTTAGGGGTAAGGAGGCCGGAAAGGAAAAATGTATTACTTCACTTAAAAAGAACTCGGCCCAATGACCCCAAAATTAAGGAAAAAATAATTCCTGTAGGACAATTGAGAGGGGCATAGGTATTGAGAACATAAAACGGGATGTCCTCCTACCGGAGCAACGTAGGCAGCTTGTCCTTTCAGTTATTCGATCCAAAGGCCATCGGACCGGAGCTGCGGGAGGCAGATTCCTTGTTCTTTTTGTAGAAAATTTCACCCACTCATACCCCTATAAAACAGCTACTTGGGTTGTTTTAGGGTGCTTCTTCTTTAAAAACATCATCAAAGACTTGCCCTCGATTGTGACCTTCATCACAGTGTTGCGTCTGACAAGGGCACGATATGCTTGAAATAAATGTTTTCTTTCCCTTATAGAAAGGCATTGATTTGGCGGTATAGTTCCGTACGACGATATTTGCGGAGTTACTCTCAAACGATGTTTAAACAAGCAGTCGAGTTCATATCCACCATTGCTTTGTAATGGTGGATATTGGTAAGCTCACTGTTCCCTCGAGACATCTTTCATTTCAGAATGATAATATCTTAACTGCTACTCTTTTTAAACCAACAATAACAACTTATATCTATGAGACTTACTCTATCTCTTATTGCTGTCCTCGTACTCTCGTTTGCAGGCGTACAAGCCCAGCAGAACTCCAGCCTTCCAGCCAACCCTGATCCAGACAAGTGTTACGTACGCTGTATAACTCCTGACGTGTACAAGACGGAGACCGTACGCATCGAGACGGCACCTGCTTACAAGCGCCTTGCCGTTGTTCCTGCTACCTACAAGACCGTTACCGATCGCGTGCTGGTGAAGGAAAGCTACAAGCGCTACGAATTTGTTCCGGCTACTTTTCGTACCGAAACCGTTTCTTACGAGTCACAGTCTGCTGTTGAAGCCATGAGCGTCACTACTGCCTCTTTCTCTGATTCAACCGAGCTCGTACTTATCAAGCCAGAATCTGGTGGTTGGGAAACCACTGCTTACGAAGGCTGTGAGTCTGATGACCCTAACGACTGTCAGGTAATCTGTTACCGCACCTACGAGGCTGAGTACCGCACGGTACCTGTAAAGCGCCTCGCTTCTGATGCCAACAGCAACAGCAGCCTTACGGCTAACGAGACCTCTACTTACACGAAGGAAGTAATCGCTTCTGCCGCCGTAGTTCGTACCATCGACATAGATGCTGTTTACGAAAACATCACCAAGCGCGTCGTCGACGTTGCCGCTTCTGTTACTACCGAGATGGTTGCTGCTACTTACACCGAAATCACCAAGGACGTAATTGCGACCAAAGGCGGCATTGGTGTAGACGAAGAAATTGATTGTGAACTACTGATCTTCAACGTTCTACCGATCAACTACGCTAATAACAGTTCTGCACTTACTAACACTAGCCGCCAGGTTGTCGATGACAACCTACTGAACCTGATGCGTGAGCGTCCGAACGTTCGTATCCAGATCAACTCTCACACCTCTAGTGTAGGTTCTGCTGGTAACAACCAGAGCCTGTCTGAGCGTCGTGCCCAGGGTGTTGCTAACTACCTCGTTAGTAAAGGCATCAACCGCAGCCGCCTGGTAACTCGTGGTTACGGTGAGAGCCAGCTGAAGAACCGTTGTGCTGACGGCGTAAACTGCTCTGAAACTGAGCACCGTGATAACCGTCGCACCGAGTTCCGTGTACTGAACACAGAACTTTAATAAACCGACGGTTCACCGTCAGTTTAACTGTGAGAGCCCCCGACCACACTGCGTGGTCGGGGGCTTTCTTTTTTTTAGTTCGTCCAGATCAGGCAACCTGTTTACCAGCTTCGTCAAGTTAAAAGAATTTGTCGGTTGTCAGGGGCTAGAACGAAAGTGCGGTCCAACGTCCATTGCTTTCAAAACCTCTCCCTTGCACCTGTGGCCGCGCCTGAATAGTTCAATAAGCCAATGGTCTTGCCCCCAGAAGTTTTGGTTAAATTCTCGCCAGCGGGCGGGGTCAAGCTCCGCCCCTACTGGCTAACGTTGGATCATTCCGCGTTCGCTGCGCGAACGCGGTTGCCAAATTTGACGCTGGTACGGGCGGGGCTTGCCCCCGCCCAATCAGCATAAAGCCGAAAACTTATGGAGGTGCCCGCTAATAAGAGGTAGGCGATACGACCTACTCCTTTACCACACTTCTCTTAGTGTAGCCCCTTAGTGCCTTATGTCTTAGTGGTTCCCCGAACCCGCCATGCCTAACTTACCCCTTCCGGAACCGCAAGCTCAACACACCAACCACCGCTTCTTTCACAATAGAGCCGTGCATTTTACTCGCTCCAAGGATGCGATCAGTGAAAGTGATGGGGACTTCTATGATCTTGTAACCAAGCTTCCAGGCGGTATGCTTCATCTCGATCTGGAAAGCGTAGCCAATAAACTGGATGGCATCGAAATCGATCGCTTCAAGCACCGGGCGCGAGTAGCACATAAAGCCGGCAGTGGAGTCCTTCACCGGCATCCAAGTGATGAGCCTGACGTAAATGGAAGCACCGTAGGAGAGTAGTCGCCGGTCAATTGGCCAGTTCTCTACGCCTCCCCCTTTGGTATAGCGGGAGCCAACGGCGACATCACCGCCGCCCGTAGCACAGGCTTCGCGCAGCCGGACCAGGTCTTTGGGGTTATGGCTGAAGTCGGCGTCCATCTCGAAAAAGTAGTAATAATCAGCCGATTTAGCCATGCCCCACCGGAAGCCGTCGAGGTAAGCAGTTCCCAGCCCCAGCTTTCCGGCCCGCTCCAGTAAATGCAGGCGGCCGGCGTACTTATCCTGGAGGCTTTTGACGATGTCGGAAGTTCCATCGGGGGATCCGTCATCGACGATCAACAAATGAAATGAGTAGGACAGGTTAAAAACCGTGTCGATCATCTTGGCGATGTTCTCCTTTTCGTTGTAGGTAGGAATGATTACGAGGCTATCGCTCAAGGGAGGCTTACTTTTGATTCGCAAATATACGGTCGCTTGGTGATTAACGAAGACCTGCAAGGCATGGTGCCTCTTTTGGCCTTAATTAACGAGCACTTATTAGTAAAATTGACTGCGCAACGGCACTAAGGGACGCGAAATAAATAAACCATGCTTCTTGACCTTCTTATTTTACCCTCACCGCACCTAAAAATCATTTCCGTAACAAAGGCTATGCAAAGGATTTTTAAGCGCGGTGAGAACAAAAGCGTCAGGTCAAAAATCAGTAAGTTATTTATACGGCGTCCCTACAACCGATCGGCTGCGCTATCTGTAATTCATGACATGAGTACGACACAACGTTTCCAGCTTCTCGTCCTTTTCTACCTGCTCCCCATTTCCTTTACCCTTGCCCAGGGCCCGATCAGCGGTTTCCCTACTCCGAAAGGGGAAACGGCGATTGCCATCAGCTACAGTCAGGAAGTTTACGATACTTATTTACTCCCCGACGACGTCTCGGAAACACGAGACGTGGAAACCATCAGCTATAGCCTCTTTGTGGAAGCTGGTCTTTCCGAAAACTCCTCTCTGGTGGTAACCTTACCCTGGATGCAGACCAACGACCGGGACGGGAGTTTCCAGGATGC
>JBLHRW010000226.1:0-8208 GCA_047626445.1 Neolewinella sp. | reverse complement strand
CATCCCATTTGGTTGCTTTGCCCCGACTGGCGAGACCCACGCAACGTCGGCTCCGCCTTCCGGCTGGCCGAAGCGGCCGGCCTCGCTGGGCTCGTCCTTGCCGGAACTACCCCTCGCCCGCCTCATTCGAAGATTGATAAGACGGCACGCTCCACTGTCCGGAACGTTCCGCACCTGTTTATCGACGACACCATCGCTTACCTACAAAGTCGGGTCGCCCAGGGCGCCTACGTCCTTGCCCTGGAGATTACGGACGAGAGCTCCTCTCTTCTGGAATTCAGGTTGCCTCACGCCGTCAATACCGGCCAAAGGGAACTCATCCTGATCGCGGGAGCGGAAGACCATGGTATCTCGCCGGAGATATTGGCCCAGTGCACCGCGAGTGCTCACCTGCCCATGCATGGGGGAAATACGTCTATGAACGTAGCTGTGGCGCTGGGAGCGGGGGTTTATTTACTGCTGGCGCAGTATAAATAACGAGTGCTCTATCAGACCAATTCTGGCTATTTAAGACAAAATATGGCCGCCTAGTACATTGTCCGCTCGCTACAATTCCCGTGGCTTATACAGCTCAAAAATGGCGTTAATCTCCCGGTCCTGACGTAGATCAGGGAAGAAATCGAGCAGAATCTGATGCCCATCGTAATATTCGCTGAGGGCGTGGTTGAGGTCGTGCATAGCGGCCTTACGACGGTTTGCCATCAGGTTAATCGCGACGGAGCCGTAGGTCAGGCTGGTATCTTCATAGCGTTCCAGGGTATCGGCCATCAGGGTAAAGGCTTCTACTTCCCGGTCCTGATCGACCAAAAAAACAGCTAAAGCAACCGTGGCATCGCTGAACCGATCGTCCATCTGAATGGCTTTGCGGAAGGCAAATTCGGCCTCCTCTGCCTCGTTAGTAGCGGCATGGCAGAGTGCCAGCCCCAACCAACAGTCGGGCGTATGCCCTGCCCGCTCTACGGCCCGGCCGTAGTTGTAGGCAGCGATGCCCCACTTTTCTTCGGCGACGAAGCACTCACCCAAGTGCTGGAAGATATCGTAGGCATTACCATTGAGTTCTACGGCCTTGAAGAAAGCCGTTTTGGCCTGTTCCAGGTGTCCGAGCACCTGGTAAGAGCGCCCTACCCGCATGAAGGTTTCATAGCTTTCTTCGGCATCACCGGACTCAAAGTAGGCGACGTAAGCCTTCAGGGCCTCCTCATAGCGGTCGAGATCAAACAGTTTATCAGCATACTCGAGGTCATAGGCAGCGTTAGACGCGTTGAGCGACCGTGCGTTGGCAAACGCTTCCAGGGCGGCTTCTTCTTTGCCGTCATCGTCGTACCAAAGGCCGGAGTAGTACCAAAGAAGGTCGTTAAAAGGGTCGTGGGTCAGCAGTTCGTTAAAGAGTTTCCGCAGGTGCTTTCGTTGCCCCAGTAATTCGTTGGCGTTGAGAAGTTCTTCCAGCGCAGGTTCTTGGTGAGGGTCGAGACGGACGGCATCGCAAAGTGCCTGAAAGCTCTCTTTGTAACGAAATTCCTGTAGCAGCAGCAGGCCGTCAAAAAAGGCCAGGAGGCTTTGTTTTTCGTTACCGATCACCCGTTGCTGAAGTTGCTCTAGTACCTCACGAGCTGGTTCACGCCGTTCGAAGTGCGTCAGCACCTCAAGCCGGAGCATAAGCGCTTCCTCATCGTTTGGGGCATAAATGGATAATTTTTCCAATGCTTCGAAGGCCTCTTCCTCTTCCAGGTTAATCTTATGAATTAGTGCCTTCCATTTATAAAACTCAGGGGAGAAATTATGTTGTTCAATGGCCAGGTCAGCGACCTGTAGCGTACGGTCGTAGTCAAAATTATCGTAGTAGTGCGACAACAGCTCGTCAAATTCTTCCTGAGAAAGAAAGAGATTATCCTGTCCGGAAGTGGCGGCCTCATAACGGGCTACCAGGGCTTTGAGCGCGAGGTCACGCTGATCATTTCTTTTTTTGCTCATAAGGTAAGCTCGGCTTCAGCATAGTGTCTTGCGCCATTGGCTGCTGCTCGGTCCCCTAAAATACGAATTGTAGCGGGAAAAGTTGCCGGAGCACCGTATAATTTATGCCTAAGGTCGGCAAAAGATTAAGCGTATCATTAATTTCTCCGGCCTTTCCTGACCTCTCTGGTGCGCTCCCACAACAGCTTTCGGAATTGATTCTCCACCTCGGGCAGCAAGACGACCTTACGGGCCGGCAGCACTTTCAGGTAGGCTTCTTCAGCCTCTATTTTCAAGTTCAACGATGCCTGCCGCTGTGCTCGGTGGCCATGCAAAACCTCCAGTGCTTCGCCTTCGCTGAGGTTCGTTTTTTTGACATCTTCCGTCTTACCAGGATCCCCGCCTTGCTTCAATTTCTCATTATAAGACCAGAAGACGGGAAAGAAGACTTTCGTCTCTTTATCCGTCAGTTCCAGCTCTTCGGTAATGTAGGCCTGGCGGGCGGCTTTGATCTTGGCAAAACGTTCCCCCCACAACTCTTTACGGTCTGCCCTTTCCGGGCGGCTGCCGGGTTGGGCTTGTAGGGCACCACCAAAGAGACAAAGGGAAAAAAATAAAATCAGCTGTTTCATAGCACTATTCATTTACGGGGGCGTTGGCGTAGAGTTCAAATTCAAATTCGTCCAATTGATCACTGATGTAAGCGTCAATGTCATCGGCATCGAGCTCTACCAGCAAGGCCTCACTAGAGGGGGAGACAGCCGAGTCGTTGGTGGCTACCGGCCCCTCATTACCTTTCGGTAACAAGAGAAAAGTTACCAGTAGCAGGAGCATTACTGCCGCGGCTGCTGACCACCAGGTTAGGTGCAGCGGTCGCACCCGTGCCGGACGACGCTCTTCGGCCAAGGTACGGTTTGCCAACTCCTCCAGAAATTCCGGTGAAGGCGTGCGAAAGCCATCCCCTTTTTCGCGGAGGCCGACAAGGAATTCGCCTAGGCGTGGTTCATCGTGATCAGACATACTCTTTGAGTTTTGCTTCAACTTTTTTAACGGCCAGATGGTAGCTGGCTTTGAGGCTGCCTTCAGACGTTCCGGTGATCTCGTTGATCTCCCGGTAAGAGAAATCATCAAAATAGCGAAAGCTAAAAACAGCTCGTTGTTTGGGTGGTAGGGTGGCCAGTGCCCGTTGGAGTTGCAGTTGGGCAGCGTCTCCGTCGAAATATGGATCAGCCGCTAGCTGGTTAGCCGCCAGGGTAGTCGGATCTTCGGTACTGATGCGCTGATGCCGACGTTTTTTACTCCTCAACCAGGTGAGTGCCTCATTGGTGGCCACCCGGTATAGCCAGGTGCTCAATTTACTGTCTCCCCTAAAACCCTCCAGTTTCCGGAACACCTTTACCAGCGTATTCTGTAGTACATCGTCGGTGTCGGCCGATGATTGTAACATACGCAGCAGGTGGCGGTGCAGCAGGGGCCCATACGCCTGTACCAGACTTCGGAAAGCGGCCTCGCGGCCACGTGGGCTGCGAAATTGCTTCAGAATGGCGGTATCGTCGGGGAGTTGGCTCATGCACTTTAGTAATCCGTCGGGTATTGGACGCCGGGAGCGTGGCGGAAGTTTAAGGGGGGTCGCGAATTTCTTTTTTTGGCGCGGGCGCGGGTGCGAGGGGGAGGGGTAAAAGGCAATGAAGTCAAACTTGTGGACGCCTCCAGACGTTTTCGGAATAACCCTCACCAGCGGGGCGGGAGCAAGCCCCCCGTACTCGCTAACGTCGGATCATCTCACATTCGCTCTGCGAACGCGGACACAAAAATTGCCCCTGGTAAGGGCGGAACTTACCCCCACCCGACCAATATAAAACCGAGAAATATTAACCCCATCCATCAGCAGGTCGTCTGCAAAAGCGTTAAATACAGTCTGAAAAGAACGTACCAGGCAGTAAATCCTTCGCTTTATCCGTTCCTCTGCACCTGCGCCCGCGCCCAAAATTTCTGCCCGAAAGCAACCCTGCCCACCAAAAAATTGTAGATGATACATTAGTACTTGTTAAACTGTACACTCCTTGGTCCAAACCAACCTAGCCAAAGCCCTCCTCGCTCCCTTTTCCCTGCTCTACGGCCTGGGCGTCAGTTTTCGTAACTGGACCTACCGCCGTGGCCTGCAAAAGAGCATTTCTTTCTCCGTACCCGTCATCAGTGTAGGCAACCTCACGGTAGGCGGTGCCGGCAAGACCCCACACATCGAGTACCTGATCCGGGGGCTGGAGCCCTACCTCAATATTGCCACGCTCAGCCGCGGCTACCGCCGCAAATCCAAGGGCTTCATCCACGTCCAACCTAATATGAACGCCGAGCAGGTAGGCGATGAGCCGCTGCAATACGTCCGTAAGTTCCCCGGCCTCACCGTCACCGTGGCCGAAGAAAGAGCCTTCGCCATTCCCGAAATCATGGCCCGCAAACCAGACACCCAATTGGTGCTGCTCGATGATGCCTTCCAACACCGGGCCGTAAAACCAGGCCTCAATATTCTGTTGACGACCTTCGACAAGCCCTTTACCCAAGATTATCTGCTACCCAGTGGCCGCCTCCGAGAGTGGCGCTCGGGATACGAGCGCGCGGACATCATCATCGTCTCGAAATGCCCGCAGGAGCTGGACCGTGCCACGGCCGATGCCCTCATCGAGGAAATCGCCCCCCTACCCCACCAGCGGGTTTTCTTCAGCTATTACGATTACGCCGCGCCCTACTATATGCTCGATCATCGTTACCGGCTGAAGATGGAAGAAAACGTCAGCGTGCTGCTCATCTCCGCTATTGCCAACACCGATTACCTGCTGGAACATTTGCACCGGCTGAGCCCCCACGTGCAAAGCCTTGACTACGAAGACCACCACTATTTTGACCGTCGTGACCTGGGTAATCTCCAGCTTCGCTTCCGTGAAATGCCGGGCAAGCACAAGGCCATCATCACCACCGAAAAAGATGCTACCCGCCTGGAGCTCCACCGCGAATTCATCGCAAAAGAGCGCCTCCCCATCTTCGTGTTACCACTTGCCGTACGCTTTCATTTCGGAGAAGGGCCTGATTTTGATGTACTGGTCCGGGACTACCTGTTGAATTTCCAGGCGTAGCGTCGGGTTGTCGAGTTATCGGAGCGTCCTGACAACTGGATAACCTGACAACTCGACAACTTAATGTCTCGACAACTTGAAATATTTTCCGTATCTCTACACCTCAAAACCACTCATTATGCAAAGACGTACATTTCTTCGTAAATCCACTACCGCAGGTCTCGGACTGGGGCTACTGGGCACCACTGGGCTGTTAAGCTGCGGTGCCAGCCCCGAGGCCAAAGCTGAAGACACCACCGAAAAGGCCGACATGGCCGAGACTACGGCTACTCCGCTTTGGTTCGACATCAGCCTGGCGCAATGGAGCCTCCACAAGACATTATTCGCCGGTGAGCTGGATAACCTGGACTTCGCCAAGAAGGCCAAAATGGACTTCGGTATCAGCGGCATCGAATATGTCAACGCTTTCTTCAAGGACAAGGCGAAGAACATGGACTACCTCAAACAGATGAAGCAGCGGGCAGACGACCACGGTGTTACTTCCGTATTGATCATGTGTGACGGGGAAGGCAAACTGGGGGATGCCGACAAAAAAGCCCGGATGCAGGCCGTCGATAATCACTACAAGTGGGTCGATGCTGCCAAGTTCCTTGGTTGCCATAGCATTCGGGTCAACGCCGCCGGCAAGGGAACGGCCGAGGAAGTTGCCGCTGCTGCCACCGAAGGCCTGGGCAAACTGAGCGAATACGCCAAAACAGCTGGCCTCAACGTCATCGTGGAGAACCACGGCGGATACAGCTCTAACGGTAAGTGGCTGAGCGGCGTCATTGCTGCCACTGGCATGGACAACTGCGGTACTTTGCCCGACTTCGGCAATTTCTGTATTGAGCGTTCGCCCGATGGTTGTAAGGAAATGTATGATCGGTACCAGGGTATTACGGAGCTGATGCCCTACGCCAAGGCCGTATCCGCTAAGTCGCACAGTTTCGATGCTGACGGTTGGGAGACCGAGAGTGATTACAAGCGCATCCTCAAGACCGTAAAAGATGCTGGCTACACCGGTTGGATCGGCGTAGAATACGAAGGCAGTGTACTCGGTGAGGAAGAAGGTATCCGTAAAACCATTGAGTTACTGAAAATGGCGGGAGCTGCGGTATAAGGCTGTTGGCTAAGGTCATAGGATTCCCCCTAGTTCGCTAGAGCGAACGCGGCCACCAAGCTTGACCCTGGTAAGGGCGGAGCTTGCCCCCGCCCGACCAGCATAAAGTCGCCCTCCACTGGAAGCATCCACTATGAAGAGATTACTCGTTCCAGGTCAGAAACCAAATCTCCGAATAAGCTTTTAATAACGAACCCCGATCATGCAGTAAGCATGATCGGGGTTTTCTTTAACGTTGGTTACAGGTTAAGTTACTAACCTTTCGGCAACTCCTGCTGGCCAAGCCAACCGGTATCGAAGTTACCGCTGCGGAAGTCTTCCTGTTTCATCAGCCATTGGTGGAAAGGCACGGTGGTCTTTACTCCTTCGATGATGAACTCGTTGAGGGCGCGTTCCATTTTGGTAATCGCTTCTTCACGTGTTGGCGCACGGACAATCAGTTTAGCGATCATACTGTCGTAGTACGGCGGGATGGTGTATCCGGCGTAGACGTGCGTATCAACTCGAACGCCGTGGCCTTTAGAGCTGTGAAAGCTATTGATTTTACCGGGGCTGGGACGGAAATTGTTCCAGGGGTCTTCCGCATTGATCCGACACTCGATGGCGTGGCCTTTCGGGTAATAGCTCTCCCCTGAAACCGGCTCACCGTAGGCGACTTTGATTTGTTCCTTGATTAGATCATGGTCAATAACTTCTTCGGTCACGGGATGCTCTACCTGAATCCGGGTATTCATTTCCATGAAATAGAAGTTCCGTTCAGCATCCACCAGGAATTCGACGGTACCTACGCCTTCGTAGTTGATGGCTTCGCCAGCCTTAATGGCCGCCTGGCCCATGGCTTCCCGGAGCTCATCGGTCATGAAAGGACTAGGACATTCTTCCACGAGCTTCTGGTGCCGACGCTGAATAGAGCAATCACGCTCCGAGAGGTGGATCACTTTTCCATACTGGTCACCGAGCACCTGAATTTCAATGTGACGCGGCTTAACGATGTACTTCTCCATGTACATACCATCGTTGCCGAAAGCGGCTTTGGCTTCGGCGCGGGCGCTGTCCCAGCCCCCCTGGAATTCGTCTGCTTTCGGGATCATCCGCATGCCCTTACCACCGCCGCCGGCGGTAGCTTTGATCATGACGGGATACCCCATTTTCTCTGCCTGTTTCAGACCGTCTTCCACACTTTTTAGCAATGCCCCATCTCCAGGCACTACTGGAACGTTGGCTTTGATCATGGTGTCTTTGGCCGTGATCTTATCCCCCATTTGACGGATGTGGTGAGGCTGGGGACCGATGAATTTCACACCGTATTCCGTACAAATTTCGGCAAAATCAGCATTTTCGGACAGGAAGCCATAGCCAGGGTGAACGGCATCGGCGTTGGTGATCTCTACCGCAGCCATGATCTTAGGAATGCTCAGGTAGCTGTCCACCGATGCTGGAGGGCCGATACAGACCGCCTCATCGGCGAACCGCACGTGGAGGCTTTCCCGGTCGGCCGTTGAATAAATAGCAACGGTTTTAATGCCCATTTCGCGGGCAGTCCGGATGATGCGCAGGGCAATTTCGCCGCGATTGGCGATCAGGATTTTCTTGAACTTCTCGGCCATAAATTTGCCTTTATTTCAGCCTCCACCGGCCTTAAGGGCCAGCGGGGTGATGTATTTTAGGATAAAACCCGACTCCTTCTGACATTAACCTCCCTGGTTAGGAAGGATCAACCAGAAAAAGCGGCTGATCGTACTCGATTGGCTGGGCGTCTTCCACCAGCATCTTCACAATTTTGCCACTTACTTCCGATTCGATTTCGTTGAACAACTTCATTGCCTCCACGATACAAACCGTATCACCTTTACTGACAGTGTCTCCTACCTTTACGTAAGGGGGCTTGTCTTGTGAAGGTGATCGATAGAAGGTACCGATCATGGGAGAACGGACCTCGACGTATTTCGAATCATCGTCAGCGGCTGGCGCGGCTGGCGCGGCTGCAAGTGCAGGGGCAGCAGCAGCAGCAGCAGCAGCAGCAGGCGC
>JBLHRW010000225.1:0-8224 GCA_047626445.1 Neolewinella sp. | reverse complement strand
CGGCCTTGCTGGTGGCCGGTTAAGGGAGGCGCAAAAGTCGTTAAAAAAGAAAAACTGTTTGAGCACCGAGAGCTGGAGTTTGGCCTTCTGGCTTTGACGCCCGAAAAGTTTAGAAGCATGGCACCAAACTCCGGCGCGAGTTTTTTTCTTTTAGGCTTTTGGGGCTTCGTTAAACGATCAGCCACCAGCACAGCCACAGAGTTTTGCTACTTTTGCTCTTCAAAAGTAGGCCGCCGGCAGGCAGGTGTGGCGGGACATCATGTAAGGTGTAGGAAGTCTTTTGAGCGCTAAAAACCGTCGGGGAGAATCCCTATCAGACTGAACACCCTACCTTTACCTCAGCATCAATAATTTGCTTGATACGGAGAACATTCGCAACTACACTTACGACGCTACCTACCTGGAACGATCGGATGCGGTGTTCTCGCGGCGGATTGTTTTTATTGGTGGGGTTTATAATTGGTAGTGGGTAGTTCGTGTAACGAAATGATGCTTCTAGCCTTAGGGTGTTCCGCCCCGTTTTTATTACGATTCCGCAGGAATCGGGCCCATTAAAGTGCTGTATTGTGGGGACAAGGCATTCCTTGTCCCCACAATACGCACCTTATATGACTGTGATTCCTGCGGAATCACTGGCGGAACACCCTACTTCTAGACTTTGTTCCCCGCCACTTGTGCCTACACCTTAAGCCCAGTTTCAACTGAGCAAGCCCTATCCTTTTAGTAAAAGACAGGGACGGCTCAGGCCCTACATATTGGCCCCCCTCTCTGTAAAGCCTACGCGCCCATAACCGCACCAATAAATTTATTATTCAACAATAACAAACAATTCATTTGTAGCCTACTTGCAACTACGCAGTTCAACACCTAGTTTTAGCCCAACCAAACCACTCCTTACTTATGATGCCAACTAATTTCTGGATCAATTTCCTGATCGCCTTAATTCCACTTGCTGTTGGAGCCGTTTACTACGGCCCGGTGTTCGGTAAACTCTGGCAGCGCGAATCCGGCGTAACGGATGACCAGCTGGCCAACGCCAACATGTTGAAGATTTTCGGACTGACTTACTTGTACAGTTTCCTGTTCACAAGCTTCCTTCCCGCCCTGGTCGTCCATCAAACCGGATTATCCGGCATGTTTGGGATGCTACCGGAATGGCAAATAAGCGGCAGTGCGCTTTGGCAAGACCTGAATCAACTTGACGATAAATGGGGACTGTATTCCCGGCATCTTCACTTTGGCCATGGCGCCATGCATGGTGTAATAGCTGCTCTTTTTGTCGTTGCTCCCATCATTTGCATTAATGGCTTATTCGAGCGCAAGAGCTGGAAGTATATGCTGATCCATGTTGGCTACTGGCTTATCTCTATGGCGTTGATGGGTGGGCTGGTATGTCAATTCCTCGACTGGCCACTACCTTTATAGGATGCAATACCGCTTTGGCGCGTACACCCGCGCACAGCGGATGGCCATCCTTTTTCTGGTTTTAGTAGTATTCGGCGGCTGCTGGATGGCGGGCAAGTTTCACCTTTCTGGTGAACCCTCTCCCCTCGTACTTAGTGCCGCGGCCTCGCTACATGCGGAGCGGGCGGTGATGGAAGCGAAAAGCTTCCGTCCACCGCCCGTTTCTTTTGCTTTTGACCCCAATACGGTGTCTGCCGCCGAGCTGGTCAGCCTGGGGCTTAGCGAGAAGCAGGCAGCGGGCTGGCTGAAATTCCGGGGCCGGCGCACCAATGCATTTCGGCGGCCGGAAGAGATTGGTAAGTTGTACGTGTTGAGTGAGGAGGATAAGGCTCGTTTGATTCCCCTGGCCTACGTGCGGGGGGAGGGTAAAAGGTCGAGGCCGCAGGTACAGGGTTTTGTTTTCGATCCCAACACTGTTAGTGCAGATGACCTGGAGCGGTTGGGGCTGAGCCGGAAACAGGCTGCCGCCTTCGTCAAATACAGGAGTTACGCTAAATATGGCCGGGCCTTTCGTAAACCGGAGGACCTCCGCCGATTGGGTACCCTGTCTGACCAACAGAAGGACCACCTGATCAAATATGCCAAGATACCACAAGAAGAAAAGGTTCCCGCTCCCCCACCCCAACAATTTCGCTTTGACCCGAATACCATTTCAGTCGACAGCTTTGCTTTACTGGGGTTTCCAAACTGGCAGGCAAAATCATTGCTGCGGTACCGAGGCGACCGCCCGGTAACCTTCCGGCGGGCCACCGACCTGCGGCGGGTAAAGTCCTTGGACTCCGCCCTGGTAGAGGCGGTCATCCCGCTGATCGACATTGTTCCTGTACCCTACACTGCACCTGCGTTCGCGCCTGATGGAACTGCGGGGTCCGGTCCGGCCACCTATGCGTACCAGCCCAAAACCCCACCACCGCCACCGGAGAGTTTTGACATCAACGCTTCGGACACCTCTGCCTGGCGCGGCCTTTCCGGCATCGGTAGCTACCGTGCCAAACGGATCGTTAGGTACCGGGAGGCCCTCGGTGGTTTTTATTCCGTCGACCAGGTCTCGACTACCCGTGGCCTGCCCGACAGTACTTTTCAGGCCATCCGGAGTTTCCTGAAAGCGAGTCCGATCTTCCGTCCACTTACCATCAATAGTGCCAGCTATGAAGCGCTAAAAAACCATCCCTATATCAGCCGAAACCTTGCTAACTCCATCGTTCAAAACCGGGAGAAGGCTGGTCGTTTTAACGGGCCTGCGGACCTGCGGCGACTGCGGTTGATTAAGGAGGATGAGCTGCCTCGGTTGCTGCCTTATTTTAGCTTTGAGTGAGGGACGTTGGAGGAAACCACTAAGGGGGTAAGGACACTAAGGGCTACACTAAGGAAAAGGGTGTTGGTGGAAACCACTAAGGGGGTAAGGACGCTAAGGGCTACACTAAGGAAAAGGGTGTTGGTGGGAACCACTAAGGGGGTAAGGACGCTAAGGGCTACACTAAGAAAAAGAGCTGCTCCACAGCTGATCGTTCTCACAGAGGAAAGCACAGTGGGAGGCACAGAGGTCGCACAGAGGTGCCGTCGTTGGAGGGAGAATTTCAGGGCTAAAGTCCAACTTATGATCGGTTCCTTCTTTTTAAATCCTAGGCGTAGGCCTGGAGTACAAAGCCCTTCAAAGTTAAGCAATGCTCGCTACCGCTCGTTGCGGCTGCCGCCTTTTGTGACCATTTGGGTTTGCGCCTTTCTATACTCCCGTCGGAAACACGAGGTAAAAACGTTTGCCAGTACGGGCGACCGCAAGGGATCGCCCCTACAGGCAGCCGGCGGGAGGGCCGTGTTCGCTGGCGCGAACACGTTTTCACCTCAAGTGACCGACAGTAGTATAGTTACACAGACGTCGATCAACGTATTGTTTCTTGCCACTTGACGTGAGACAATAGCACCCACCACGTGGCCCACGGTGGTATCTCGTAGTCGAAGTACGACTTGATCTTGAGCTGGCAGAGCGACTTGTAGAAGATCGCTTTGGAGTAGAACCACTTGAGGACCTGGGTGAAGAGCAAAATTGGGTAAAAGCGAAGTTGGGAAGTAACAAACCAAATAGCAACAGATAGAATTTCATAAAAACACGGTGTTAATTTTCAATCAGACTAATATGAATATACGAAAAGCACGCAGGACGGGACAATAGGAAGGCGGCCAATGTTCCAGCCTCCTGAATATCGTTCTTGATTCGCGTTACTAGCCAACCCATCTCAACGTCATGCTGTTATCGTGCAACAAAGGCAACAATTTTCTTAAAAGCCTCGAAAATAGCTGAACGTCCATGTCCAACCTCTTCTCCCTCATTGGTAACACTCCCTTGCTCGACTTATCGGATTTATCTGAGAACCCCGCCGTGCAGATTTTCGGCAAGCTGGAGGGCCAGAACCCCGGTGGCAGCGTCAAAGACCGGGCCGCCCTGAGCATGATCCTGGGGGCCTGGGAACGTGGTGAGCTAGACGGTGGAAAATCTATTGTGGAAGCGACCAGTGGGAATACGGGTATTGCCTTGGCGATGATCGCCGCTAAGCTTCGCATACCGATTACGCTGATCATGCCGGAGAATTCCACCCCGGAACGTGTAGGCACGATGAAAGCTTACGGCGCGGAAGTGATCCTGACGCCTTCGAATAAAACGATTGAGTACTGTCGGGAGCTGGCCCAGGAGATGGAAGACTCCGGCGACGGCTACGTTCAACTCAACCAATTTTCCAATCCAGACAACTGGAAAGCCCACTACCAAACTACCGGGCCTGAGATCTGGCGGGATACCGACGGGGAAGTCACCCACTTCGTTTCCAGCATGGGCACTACCGGAACCATTACTGGAACGGGGAGGTACTTGCGCGAGCAGTCAGACACCGTTCAGATCATCGGTGTACAGCCCACGGACGGTAGCAACATTCCCGGCATCCGCCGCTGGAGCCCGGGCTTTGTGCCGAAGATTTATGACGACAGTGTGGTGCATCGAAAACTGGACGTCAGCCAGGAAGAAGCCGTGGCCACCATGCGAATCTTAGCGCGCGAAGCTGGCGTATTTGCCGGCATGTCTTCCGGCGGAACGACCGCAGCTGCGCTGCGGCTCGCCGAGGAAATAGACGAAGGGCTGATCGTTTGTATTATCTGTGATCGGGGGGACCGGTACTTGAGTAGTGGGTTGTATTAAGTAGTAAGTAGTAAAATAAAACCTATATTTGTTTCACGGCGCGCAATTATCAACAATTTACCACGCGTTCATCGCCCTTCACCGCTCGCGCCAATTCCATCGTTTAATCTGCTGGCCTCATGGCTGTTCCGAGACTGCCCCTCATCGTTGGTGTGGGAGAAGATGGGTTATTGGTACCCATTCGCCGCGCGCAGCGCGGCCTGAAGTGTAAATGTAACTGTCCGGCCTGTGGCGCCCGGCTCTCCGCCAAACGCGGTAAAGTCAACGCTCACCACTTTGCCCATTACCGGGTGAAAGAGTGTGCGGGGGCGGTGGAGACTTCATTGCATCGATTTGCCAAGGCGGTGTTGCATCATCACCGCGGCATCGTTTTACCGCCGGTACGGGCACGTGGAGTTAAGGCCGCCGTGAAACCGGTCGATAAGTACAACTACCAGCGCACGGGAGAGGAAGTAGGTCTAAAAGGGTTCGTCGCCGATGTGATCCTGTACGGCTACCCGAAACTGATTGTGGAACTGAAGGTTACCCACACCGTAGATGCCTACAAGCAGCGGGTATTTATTCGTTCCGGTCTTGCCTCGGTGGAGATCGATGTATTGGCCATTTTTAAGGAGCTGGTGCAGGAGCAGCGGTCAGCCGACACCCTGGAGCTTGCTCGCCGAATCATCAATTTTGGTGGCCGGGAGCATGGGCTGGAGGTGTATGGCCGCTGGTTGTTTCACCCGGCGCAGCACCGGGCGGAATACCGTCGGCGACAGGAAGCGACGGTGCTGAAAGTACGCCATTCGGTGTGGAAGGGATACCACCATTACCGGACGATTGGTTGTCCTTGCCCGGAACGACAGCGGTTTGCCCGGGGAGAAAATTGGCAGCGAGCGTACGCCAAGACGCATCAGGATTGCGCGGGGTGCCCGCACCTGGTGGAAATGGTACATGATTTTGCCTGGGTGGGCTACCAGTGGTTGCCGGTGACGGTGACGGGGGTGCGGTGTGGTTTTACCATAACTGAATGATGGCGGTACCCTTGCCTGTTATTCTGCTAAGATCGCCGCTTTGCGGTATTCCCTCCGTGCAGCAATACGGGCACATGAGTATTTGAGTGCCCGCAGTAGCTTTAGGGCGGGGTCGCAGGTGCAAGAAGAAGGGATAAAGGAGCAATACACCATCTGCGGCAACCTTTTCTTAACCTACTGGAAAATTTTCTATTAAAAATGGCAACATTTCTTGAACCAATCTTAATTTTGCGCACAATTTTTCAACCTGATCCTGGGGTCGTGGTAAAACGTTTGCGGGATCACTACTCACTAGTATATAGCGAGCGATCTCGACGCCATCTCCAGCGCCCTTAACAGCCGCTACGGCTACGAAACCGGGCCTTACGAAGGCTACACCCACGCCACCGATAACGAAAAGGGACTCTTCAAGCTCGACTGGAACATCGCCCCGGGCAACACCCTGACGGCGACCTACAACTTCCTGAACGCCAGCCGCGACCTGAACGCCAACCGCTTCGCCCTCGGCCGCCGTGGCCCGGACGCCCAGACGCTACAGTTTGCTAATTCCGGCTACACCATTAATAATAAGATCAACTCTGGTATCGTGGAGTGGAATAGCCTGTTTGCTGATAAATTCAGCAATAAGCTCCAGGTGGGCTATACTACTTACGAGGATTTCCGGGAGCCAGACAGTGCGCCCTTTCCCAGCCTGCTTATCCAGCGTGATGGTACGAACTACATTGTTGCGGGTCACGAGCCTTTCTCGATCAACAACCGCCTCGACCAGAACGTGCTCCAGTTCACCAACAACCTCCAGTATTTTGCTGGTAAGCACACCTGGACAGTAGGTATAAGTCTGGAGAAATTCCAGTTTGACAACAGTTTCAATCTGGGAGCCTACCCGGGTGTTTTTGGCCCCGTCGATGCCGATGCGCAGAGCAGCCCCGAGGCCTTTCTTACTGCCCTGAATGCAGGTGTATTTGACGAAGCGGTACAAGCCGCTGAGGATGCCTTTGCCAGCGGAAATGGCTCCGGCTCCGGCTACGGCGGTTCCAACTGGGCGTTGGCCGAAACCAACGTCGGCCAGCTTGGTCTCTACATTCAAGATGAGATTGCCCTTACACCCGACCTGACGATCACGGCGGGTGTGCGCTTCGACAAGCCACTGTACTTCGACACGGCCGATAAGATCCAGGAAAACATCGACCGTAATTGCTGCTACGACCCTAGTATCCTTTACTACAACGAGAATAACGAGGAGGTGACCTTCAACCACACGGACTTGCCCGAGAGCAAGTTTCTGTTCAGCCCCCGTCTCGGTGTCAACTGGGACGTAAAAGGCGACCAGACTTTCCAGTTGCGTGGTGGCACCGGCCTCTTCAGTGGCCGTTTCCCCTTCGTTTGGATTGGGAACCAGGTGGCCAACCCGAACTTCTATTTCTACAACATGACGGCACGCAACTTCCAGTTCCCACAGGTTTGGCGTACCAACATCGGCGGTGACTTCGCCGTGGGCAACGGCTGGACGATCACTTCCGACCTGGTGTACACCAAAGATGTCAACTCTGTCATCGTGCGCAACTATGGCCTGCGTACTCCCGGAGGTACGCTGCCCGGGCCAGACAGCCGCCCCGTCTACCGCTCTGCTGAAGACCGGGCCCAATTGTTCGGTGGCCCGACGAACGCCTACGTGTTCACCAACACCGACATCGGTCGCAGCGTCAACGCCAGCATCGAACTGAAGCGAAACTGGAGCAATGGCATGTTCACCAGTATCGCCTACAACTTCAACGACACGCGCGAAGCTTCTTCTATCGAGGCAGAGATCAGTTCGGATGCTTACGAGCGTAACCCGGCTTTAGGTAACGTCAATCAGGCGGTCCTCTCTCCCAGCCTGTACGGTAACCGCCACCGTGTGGTCGGTAGTGCCTACCGCAGCTTTAATTACGGCAGTGCTGACCAGTGGACGACCACCATTGCGCTCTTCTTCCAGTACGCTCAGGGTAACCGATTCAGTTACACCTACAACGGTGACATCAACAACGACGGCTCCGGCTTAAACGACCTACTATACATCCCTACCAGCAGTGAGATGGGCAGTGTCGATTTTGTTGGCGGGGAAGCCCAACGTACCGCCTTCAACAATTTCATTGAGCAGGACGAGTACCTCAGCGAACGCCGGGGCGACTACGCGGAGCGCTATGCCATCCTTAGCCCCTGGTACTCCAACTGGGATGTTCGCATTGCGCAAGCCATCAACTTGAGCGGTAAGAAGCAGGTCGAATTCACCTTTGACATCCTCAACGTAGGTAACCTGCTCAACTCCAACTGGGGCGTACGCGAACTGCCTTCCACGACTCAGCCGGTAGGTGTTTCCATCCAGGACGATGGATCGCCGATCTACTCCTTCGACCCTACCCTCACCAGCACCTTCACCAATGACTTTAGCCTGCTGAGCCGCTGGCAGGGACAGGTTGGGCTTCGGTTCCGGTTCTAGGAGATTGTCCGATTTTCACAAGTGATAATTAGAGGCATGCGCATAACTCCGGTTAAGCATTTGAACAACAAATCCCTTATC
>JBLHRW010000224.1:0-8234 GCA_047626445.1 Neolewinella sp. | reverse complement strand
ACAAGATAAGGCGGTCAAAAGGCGTAAGTTATTTGGACGGCTGCAATACCTGCGACAGAGCGAAACGACCTTGCAACAAGGCGCGCAGTGCGCGCCTACTGCAGTGCAAATTTCACCGGCAAATTGTAGCGGACCCGTACGGGTAACCCTCCCTGGATGCCGGGCTTAAACCGGGCACCTTCTTTATTGATGGCGTTTACGGCTTTGAGGGCCGCGGCCGTGCAGCCTCCGGCTATTTTGCGGGCGGCGGCAACATCAGAAATGGAGCCATCCTTCTCTACGGTGAAGGAAATTACCACCGTTCCCTGTATCCCATTTTCACGGGCCAGGGAGGGGTAATTCACCCTGGACTGGACGAAGGTGAGCAGTGCGCGGTCGGAACAGGTTTTGCGTTCCTCTCCTGGCAGGTCAAAACATTCCTGACCGAAGACTGGCATCCGCTCAGCAAAGATGAGTGGCCCATTATCAATCACAGGTTCAGGCGTAGGTAGTGGTGCCGAAGGGGGCGGGGTCGCAGGTGCAATGGGTGTTGGAGGAGCAAGGTTAGCAGTGATCGGATCATCCGCGTCAATGTCTTGGTCATCGAATACCTCCGGTTCAATCTCCGGTTCGTCCACCACTTCTATTATGGGTGGTGGCAGTGGTGGCGGAGGAGGTGGCTCATGTAGGGTCTGCGGAATGTCCACATCGAAAATGTCACTCTCTTCGACGGAGTAGCCCATGATCGGTGTTTCCGCAGCAAATTCCGTCCAGTTGATCGTGAGGATGCTCGCCATGATGGCCACACACAGGGAAAGGCGGTGCAAAGGCTTGGAGAAACTGAAGGCGGCGTGCTTCACCCGCTTGCCGTTCGCGACTATTTCCCTACGAAGCCGCTGCCGCAGTACGAGGATGGTAAGGCCGACCAGCACGCATAGCCCGCCCAGCCCCAGCAGCACCGCGGTGCCACTGAAAGTAAATATCAGCATAAAATTATTGGTTGTGGGCAGGCTGAATCAGCAGCTTCCCGATGGACAAAACGCCCGGCCGGTGCGTATAAGCTTTAGATGTTAGTTGATGCTTTTTTGGTGGGTGGCGTTCTTGTAGCCTGGTATTAGGTCGTCTGGTAGTGCTGCCGCAAGGGGGAGCTCGCTGCGCTCGTAAATGCATTTGAATTAATAGCTAGTACAGTGTAAACTAAGTTTCATTGCCTAATTCGCGGTGTCTTTTACCGCCTAACTGCGTTGGAAAAATTCTCACTTAGCTACGGCTAGGCTCCGGTTTTTCCGCCTTGTTAGTCGGCAAAATCCACCAGCTACTTTGTCAACAAACTTAGTTTACAGTGTACTAGTACAGTGTAAACTAAGTTTCATTGCCTATCGCTACTTTTCAGCAAAGGCTCCAAAGGTTCCATTTGAGGTTTGCTTTAATCCGTGCGGGTAGAAATATTACTAGCATTATCGAAACAAAATAGCGTGGAGGCTATTCATTCAACATTGCCCTTTTGTCCGTTCTTTGTACCTGTGCTTCGGCAAGCTCAGCGGGATCAGGCCACGCTTTATTAGTCTGTTGGTAGATCGTTTAGTAGTCGATAGGCTGCAGAGATAAGGGGCGCGGACGCAGGGGCAAAGAAGGTTAAAGAAGCAAAGTGGTAGGGCAATCGGCCGGAGCGGGACGTAGGAGCTGGCTCATCGGCTGGCAGGGCGGTCCAACTTGACCGCAAAGCCTCCCCATCGGCGGGCGAGTAAATACTACATAGGCAGACCTTGCGATTACCCTGAGCAAAGAGGTCGTAAATACCAACCTTTCCTACATCATCGTTATCTTTCGCACATGAAGTGGTTCTTTCTATTCCTGATCCTAGCACCTTTTTGGGGAACTTCGCAACCTGCGTTAACAACTAATCTCACCCCGTCCGTTCCTGCAACACGGCTGGTACCGGCGGCTGACTACCCAAACTACCCCGAGTACGTTGCCCTGATGCAACAATTTGCGGAGCAACACCCCGACCGCTGTGTACTCGAACACTGGGGGGACCTTCCCTCCGGGCGACAAATACTCGCGCTGCGAATTACCGACAATGCACCTACCGCCAGCGGCCGGCCGCAAGTACTGTTTACCGCAGCCATGCACGGAGATGAAACTGCTGGCTACTGGCTACTACTCCGCCTGGCGGAGTACCTGCTGACCGAAGAAAGCACCGGCCTACTGGCCGAAGTCGACGTATTCATCAACCCACTAGCGAATCCGGACGGGGCCTTCCACCGAAGCAACAACTCGCTCGACGGAGCCACTCGCGGCAACGCAGCCGGTGTCGACCTCAACCGTAACTATCCGGACCCCGACGATGGCCCTCACCCCGATGGATTCGAATACCAACCGGAGACCAACATCTTCATCCAGGTAGCGCGAGATCATAGTTTTGACCTGGCGCTGAACCTGCACGGCGGCGCCGAAGTATTCAACTATCCCTGGGACACCTACCAGAACCGACACCCCGACACGGAATGGTGGCGGCGCATCAGCCGGGATTTTGCCAGCAGAGCGCAAACCGCCAGCAGACGGAACAGTTACTTCCAGGACCGCCACAACGGCATTACCAACGGCCATGACTGGTACCCCATCGCCGGCTCCCGCCAGGACTATATGAACTACTACCACCGCTGCCGTGAAGCCACGCTCGAAGTTAGCAACCGCAAGCAGTTTCCTGCCGCCAGGCTACCGCAACTCTGGAGTTTTGTCAGCCCTGCGATCATGGGCTACCTCAGCGAAGCGCGTTACGGTCTGCACGGCTTCGTCCTCGACCGAGCCTCTGGCCGGTCAGTCGGCGCCCAGGTGACCGTACCCGGTCACGATAAGGATAATTCTGACATTTATGCCTCGGCGGCCCACGGCAACTTTCACCGGTACCTGGCGGAAGGCGAATACCAGGTCCTCTTCTCCGCCCCGGGCTACGTACCACAGTGGCGCAGGGTCGCTATTAAGGACGGGCGGCGAACCAATTTGACCGTTGAGCTGGAACAGTTAGAGGTTTCGCGTAAGCGATAACTGCAGGGTGCATCGCTATACTACTGTCATTCACTTGAAGTAAAAACGTGTTCGTGCAAGCGAACACGGCCCTCCCACCGACTGCCTGTAGGGGCGATCCCTAGTGGTTACCTACAAAAAAGGGGCGGTGTATCGAATGTAATGGTGCGTTGAAGAACTCGGTTGAGGGTGTCCCCATTACATTTGATACACCGCCCAAAAAGGAAGGAACGAATCAACCTGATCTACGATACAAACGAAGTGTCACCAAAGGCCTTACCTTCGCACCAACCAAATAAAATAACCATGTCGAACGCCATCTTCAATATTGCCGTGCCCTATAACGAGCCGGTGATGAACTATGCTCCGGGCAGTCCCGAAAAAAAGGCCTTGCTCTCCGCACTCCGCGCTGCCAAAGCAAACCAGGTAGAACTACCCGCCTACATCAATGGCAAAAAGGTACTGGAAGGCGAAAAGGTAAGCGTACACCCGCCGCACGAGCACAAGCATACGCTTGGGCATTTCTACCGGGGAACCAAAGACCACGTCCACCAAGCCATCGACGCAGCACTTGCCGCGAAGGACGGCTGGGCTGCCACCCCGTGGCACGAACGCGCCGCCATCTTCCTGCGGGCAGCGGATCTACTGGCAGGCCCCTACCGGGCCCGGATGAACGCCGCCACCATGTTGGCGCAGAGTAAGAACGCTTACCAGGCCGAGATCGATGCCGTTGCCGAGATGTGCGATTTCTTCCGGTTTAATGCTTATTTCCTGCAAGAGATCTACCGGGAGCAGCCGCTCGTCAGCCCTGCTACCATCTGGAACAAACTGGAGTACCGTCCGTTGGAAGGCTTCGTGCTTGCCATCACGCCGTTCAATTTTACCAGTATTGCGGCCAACCTTTGCGCAGCGCCCGCACTTTGCGGAAATACCGTAATTTGGAAGCCTTCGGAAACGCAGATCTACAGTGCCGTAGTAATCATGGACCTCTTTGAGGAAGCAGGACTGCCTCCTGGCGTCATCAATCTTATATACACCGACGGACCAGAAGTGGGCGACATTGTGTTTAAGCACCGTGAATTCGCCGGTCTTCACTTCACCGGAAGTACCAAAGTATTCCAGCACCTCTGGAAAGAGATTGGGATGAACATCGATAAGTACCGCAGCTACCCCCGGGTAGTCGGTGAAACCGGTGGTAAAGACTTCATCGTCGCGCACGCTGATGCTGATGCCGCACAGGTAGCAGTAGCTTGCCTTCGCGGTTCGTTCGAATTTCAAGGGCAGAAGTGTTCGGCTTCCAGCCGGGCTTACATTGCTGCCAGTCTTTGGCCTGCCGTTAAAGAACAGTTAGTCGCCGATCTGAAAACCGTAAAGATGGGTTCAGTAGAAGACTTTGGCAACTTCGTAAACGCCGTCATCGATGAGCGTTCTTTCGACAAGATCGCTGCTTACATTGATGGAGAGAAGAAGAACCCCAATGCGGAGATCATCTCCGGTGGTAACTACGACAAGTCCGAGGGCTACTTCATCGAGCCTACGGTCATCGTTACGACCGATCCAAAATCCACCACCATGTGTGAAGAGATCTTTGGCCCAGTACTGACCATCTACGTGTACGAAGATGACCAATGGGAAGAAACGTTGGCACTGGTGGACAGCACCAGCCCCTACGCCCTCACCGGTGCTATTTTCGCCACCGACCGTAACCTAATCGACCAAGCGACGAAGGCCCTGGCTAATGCTGCCGGCAACTTCTACGTCAACGACAAGCCGACTGGTGCAGTCGTTGGTCAGCAACCCTTTGGTGGTGCCCGCGGCTCTGGCACCAACGACAAGGCTGGCTCTCCCATCAACCTTACCCGTTGGATCTCTCCACGTACGATCAAGGAGAGTTTTGATTCGCCTCGGGATTATCGTTACCCTTTCCTTGGGGAGTAACTGTGTTGGTGACTTAGTGAGTCGCCGAGTTGCTGCCGCACGTACCGTTCGCCGCGCTACGCTTACTCACCCCAAGCGAAACGAGTGGTAACAGCGGTAGCAACTTAGTGACTCAGTGACTCAGTGACTCAGTAATCTACTGTCAAAGTATCGGCCTCCTTCGGATTTTCCGGAGGGGGCCGTTATTCTTTTACCCAGTAGCAGGATGCGAGAACGTTTAAAAGAAAGGCGACGGAACCTCCTAATTCCTTACATTGCCCGAGAATTAGAAAAAAGCTTAGAGATCATGCCAACACCGACGAACGATACGCAAGCCATCCGCACCGCTTACTGGAAAGAGAATATCACCTACCTCGTCATTCTCCTCATCGTCTGGTTCATTGTTAGTTTCGGCTGCGGCATCCTCTTTGTGGACCAACTCAATAACTTCCACGTTGGTGGCGCGAAGATGGGCTTTTGGTTCGCCCAGCAAGGTTCGATCTACGTTTTTGTGGTCCTGATCTTTGTTTATGTTTGGTTGATGAATCGGCTGGATAAGAAATATGGCTTCGAAGAGTAAAGCACTAAGGGAATGGCCTTACTACTCACCAGCCTGCGGCTGGCTCGCCCAAAATTGAAACAGCATGAACGGATGGAATAATGAAGAAGAGATGGGATGGATGGGATCTCTCACGGGGGTATTGGAAGCCCCACAAACACCTTACGGAGGAAGTAACGATTCGCGTGTCCAATTCATTCGAAAACTAAAAAAGCGTACCAAGGTTGCCGCTACTGAAATTGTGGACCTGATGGAAAAGGCGGGGGCATCCCCGGCCCTAAACGTAATTCGGTATCAGGTGATCAAATCAGCTAATTACCGGGCAGCCTGTCGGGCACGTTCCCAAAAAGAATTCTTTGCTAAGATTAGTACAGTAGTAGAAGAGACCGACGAAACGCTGTCCTGGTTAGAGATGCTGTTCGATTCAAAAATAAAAATTGACACCGACGCAGTCACAGTACTCGGAAAAGAGTGGCAAGAAATCTTAAAAATCATGGCAACTTCCAGAAAAAACAGTCGTCGAACCTGACCTGCACTGCCTGCCAAGGGCGAGCCGGCCGCAGGCTGGTGAGTGGTAACGCCATTCATTTATTCTCTTATTCAATTATTCAATTATTCCCGAGTGACCGTACAATCCTGGACCTTCCTAATAGTAGGCCTAACCTTCGCCCTCTACATCGTCATTGCCATCTGGGCCCGCGCAGGCTCGACGTCTGAATTTTATACCGCAGGCGGTGGTGTACACCCCCTGGCCAATGGTATGGCCACGGCAGCGGACTGGATGAGCGCAGCCTCGTTTATTTCCATGGCCGGCATCATCAGTTTTGCCGGGTATGATGGTTCGGTGTACCTCATGGGCTGGACCGGAGGCTACGTACTGTTGGCCTTGTTATTAGCTCCATACTTAAGAAAATTTGGAAAGTTTACGGTCCCGGATTTCATCGGTGACCGATACTACAGCAATACGGCAAGAACAGTGGCCGTGGTCTGTGCCATCGTGGTGAGTTTCACCTACGTTGCCGGGCAAATGCGGGGCGTTGGGCTGGTTTTTAGTCGCTTTTTGGAAGTAGATATTAACCTGGGCGTCTACATCGGCACCGCCATCGTTTTCTTCTACGCCATCATCGGTGGTATGAAGGGCATCACTTACACCCAGGTGGCCCAGTATTGTGTACTGATCTTTGCCTTCATGGTACCGGCGATTTTCGTTTCGCTGAACATGACTGGCAACGTGATTCCTCAACTTGGATTTATTGGTGACGTGAATGACGGCAGCGGTATGTCCTTGCTCGAGAAACTAGACGGCTTACATCGAGACCTTGGTTTTGCGGAGTATACCGACGGGAGTAAATCGATGATTGATGTTTTTGCCATCACCCTTGCGTTGATGGTCGGCACGGCTGGTTTACCCCACGTTATCGTCCGCTTCTTTACGGTACCGAAGGTGAAGGACGCACGTATTTCTGCTGGTTATGCGCTGTTTTTTATTGCCATCCTTTACACCACCGCGCCAGCCATTGCGGCCTTTGCCCGCACAAATCTCATCGAAACGATGCAGGGTAAGGAGTATACCGAAATGCCGGAATGGTTTAAGACATGGGAAGATACCGGACTGATTGCCTGGACGGATAAGAACGGCGACGGGGCCATCAATTATGCGCCTGGCGCTGCTTTTGAAGAAAAGCTGGAATTACAATTAGCGGACGACGGCGAACTTCAACGGGGAGAATACGGACAGGTATTGTTTACCAATGCCCCAACGGAAACAAAGAACGAGGTATACATCGACAACGATATTATGGTGCTGGCGAACCCTGAAATTGCTGGTCTGCCCAATTGGGTCATTGCGCTGGTGGCAGCCGGTGGTTTAGCGGCTGCGCTGAGCACCGCGGCAGGTCTCTTGCTGGTGATTTCTACGGCCGTGAGCCGGGACTTGATGCGGATGCAAATCAAGCCCAACATGTCGGAAAAAGAAGAGCTTTGGTGGGCAAGGGGCGGGGCCGCAGGTGCAGTGCTCGTAGCTGCCTACTTCGGGGTCAATCCGCCTGATTTTGTTGCGGCAACGGTGGCCTTGGCTTTCGGCCTGGCAGCAGCCAGTTTCTTCCCCGCCATTACGCTGGGCATCTTTGACAAACGGATGAACCGCGAAGGGGCGATTTCCGGAATGGTGGTAGGCATCCTACTCATGTTCGGGTATATGGCGGTGTACAAACTAGGCTGGTTTATGGACGAAGTGCCACCGAAATCAAGCTGGTGGTTCGGTATCTCTCCCGAAGGTTTCGGTTCGGTGGCGATGGTCGTCAACCTGGTCGTCTCCCTTGTCGTGAGCCGGCTGACGCCGCCGCCGCCGCAGGCAGTTCAGGATATTGTTGAGGACATTCGGATTCCGCAGGGGGCTGGAGAGGCGCATGATCATTAGTGGGTGATGTTACTAAAAGTGCAAGTCTACCCCTGCTCCTTATCCGTTTCCCTGCACCTGCGCCCGCGCCCTAATTATTTGCGGGTATTGAGCGTCCTAGCCACTAAATTTGACGTTGGTAAGGGCGGGGCTTACCCCCCTACCCGACCAGGATGAAACCGAAAAATCCTGGAGGCTTCCGCTAGAATTAGTAGTTTTATCCCACAAACCCCAATCGTATGAAAGCTTTATTTTTATCGCTACTCAGCCTCCTGTTTTTTGTAGGATGTTCCGCTCAGACCAATCAGGTAATGGTGGTGGAGCATTCTGGTGACCTGAAACTCACCGTTGACG
>JBLHRW010000223.1:0-8252 GCA_047626445.1 Neolewinella sp. | reverse complement strand
AGAAGTAGGTAACCCCTTCGGTGTAAGCAGCCGTACGGCGCTGAACCTGAAGGCAGACGATGCAATTATCGAAGCTGGCCAGATGCACACGATCGTGCTTGACGGTACGGGACTTGCTGCCTTCCAGGGCACCCTGGAGCTGGGCGCTGGCCTTGAGCTGATCGGAGCGGAGTACACCGGAGAAGGAGGTATGAACCTGAACCGTGCTGGTGAAGGTTTGATCGCCATTGCCCTTCGTGACAATGCAACGATTAGCCTGGAAGTACGGGCGACAACGCGTGTAACGCTGAGTGAGGAGCTGACCCTGAGTGATGCCATTACGGTACGGGAAGGTGTTGGCGCCAACGGCATTGGTAACGGTCTTGGCCTTGCCTTCAACAGTGACCTTGCACCTGCGTCCGCGCAACCGTCGGAGACAGCCGCGCAGCGAAACGTGCTGCACCAGAACACGCCTAACCCAGTCCGGATGGAAACAATGATCCGCTTCGAGCTGGCTACCGCTGGCGCTGCGACACTGACGCTGCGTGATGTTACTGGCCGTTTGATTTCTGTACAGGAAATCGACGCTGCTGCTGGTTTGAACACGGTGGAGCTGATGAACATTAAGGCTTCTGGTGTGCTTACTTACACGCTTACGGCGGGTGCGTTCACTACTTCTAAGAAGATGGTGGTGGTTAAATAATGCTGTGCTTAAAGGCCGTTGAACAGCAGCCTGAAGGCTGCGGAACAAGCCCCGCTGCTCCTGAGATGGAGTGGTGGGGCTTTTGTTTATCCGTAAATCAGCGGGTCTTCCAGTACTTGGGTCGTTAACTCTACTGTATGCCCATCGGGGTCCTTGGTGTAGATAGAATAGAAATAATGATGGTCTTGAGAACTGTAAGAGCAGCTTAAACCGTCATCCAGTTAAAATACTGACATGGGAGAGACAACCATTCTACTTCCCTTGCTATTCAAAAGATCTTACTTTGCACCGGCGTCCGCGCCGTATGAGAACCTAACCGACAAACTATGTACGCATCGCTCCGCGAGGCCGTCAACGACCTCGAAAAAAACGGCCATCTCCTTCGCATTACCGAAGAAGTTGACCCCGATCTGGAAATGGGGGAGATTCACCGCCGTGTATTTGCGGCAGGTGGCCCGGCCATCCTGTTTGAAAAGGTAAAGGGGAGTCCGTTTGAGGCGCTTTCTAACCTTTACGGAACTAAGGAACGGACGGATTTTCTTTTCCGTAAGACGCTGCCTCGCGTAAAAAAAGTAGTGGAGTTGAAGGCTGATCCCGCCAACTTCGCCAAGAATCCGCTGCGGTACGTCGGGGCGCCTTTCACGGCGCTGAGTGCTTTGCCCCGCAAGCACCTTAATCCGGCGATCAAGTATGCACAAACCACGATAGATCAGCTGCCACTGGTAAAGTCCTGGCCAATGGATGGCGGTGCTTTTGTAACCTTGCCCCAGGTGATGACCTTGCCTCCCGGCAGTCGAAAACCAATGGATTCCAACATCGGGATGTACCGGATTCAGCTGACGGGGAACGATTATAAGCTGAATAAGGAAATTGGCCTGCACTACCAATTGCACCGGGGCATTGGGGTTCACCATACCGAATATTTGAAGTCCGATGAACCCTTCAGGTGCTGTATTTTCATAGGAGGTCCGCCGAGTCATGCCTTTTGCGCGATCATGCCATTGCCGGAAGGGCTAAGTGAAATGACTTTTGCCGGGATGTTGGCGGGGCGGCGTTTCGGCTACACCTGGCACGAAGACTGGATGCTGTCCGCCGATGCGGATTTTGTAATTTGCGGTACCATTCGTAAGGGCGAAAAGAAGCCAGAAGGCCCTTTTGGCGATCACCTTGGTTATTACAGTCTCCAACATGATTTTCCGGTGATGGACGTTGAAACTGTCTGGCACCGTAAGGACCCCATCTGGCACTTTACGGTGGTGGGCCGTCCGCCGGCGGAGGACAGCCAATTCGGCTACCTGATTCATAAAATTGTTAAGGACCTGACGCCGGGAGAATTTCCGGGAATCCGACAAATCAATGCCGTCGATGACGCAGGGGTTCACCCACTTTTGCTGGCCATTGGCTCTGAGCGGTACATGCCTTTTCGGGATAAGGTGCCGGAAGAAATTATTACACAGGCCAACAGGATTTTGGGCAGTGGTCAGACGAGCTTGGCGAAGTATTGCATCATTGCCTCCGATGAGGATGATCCGAAGCTGGATGCGGATGATCAGCCGGGGTTTTTCCACCATGTTCTGGAGCGATTTGATCCCAGCCGGGATTTACATTTTCAGACCCGAACTACCATTGATACCCTGGATTACAGTGGGTCCGGATGGAACGCCGGGTCGAAGCTTATTTGGGCGTGTCGGGGGGAGAAACGCCGGGATTTGACGACTGAATTACCTACTGAATTGGTTCTTTCTGATGGTTTTTCACTGCCTGTTTTTGTCGCTCCTGGAATTCTCGCTATTCAGGGCCCCAAGAATATGGGGGAGGAAAGCTATGCCGATATTGATCGTTTTACGGAAGCAAATAATGAGGGCGCGGCCGCAGGTGCCATGTTGGAGGGTGGAGTAGCAATGATCGTTGTCTGTGACGATAGTGAATTTATGGCGGCGACCTTCAGTAACTTCATCTGGGCCACCTTCACCAGGTCTAACCCGAGCCACGATCTCCACGGCATCGGCGCTTTTACGGAACACAAGCACTGGGGCTGTACGGGCCCGGTAGTGATCGACGCCCGGGTGAAACCGTGGCATGCTCCGGGTTTAGTTCCTGACGCGGAAGTGAGTAAGCGGGTGGATGAGTTGCAGGCGCGTGGGGTGTTTTAGGTGTAGTTGGTTCCGTACCTTCACCGCTACGTTATGTGAACTTGTTAAGCTTCTTCCTTTTTGTCTACCCAGATCCACCATTTCTTTACGCCCTTACCTCCTCGTGAGCTTGACCGATACCTAAGTTCGGGCTGGCGCCCTGCCGGGCAGGGCATCTATACGGCTGATTTTTTACGGGCCGATGATGAGGAGATTTACGGCTGCATCCAGGTCAGGTTACCATTGGAAGAATTCGCCTTCAAAAAGCGGCACCGCAAATTGCTGAATCGGAACAATAGCCGGTTCAAGGTCACTTATGGCCAAGCTGTTGAACCTGATGAAGAACTACTGGAACTCAACCAGCGGTACATGGTCGTCCACCCGGATAAGACCCGGGAAGACCTCGACTTGCACGTTAAGGGAGAGTACCTGGTCAAAGTTCTTGATACCCGAATCATCAGGGTATACGACGGCGATAAGCTGGTGGCGTTCAGTTATTTTGATCTGGGGAAAGAAACAGCTTACACCAAGGCGGGCATATACGACCCGGCATATGCCTCTTTCAGCCTGGGCATCTATACGATGCTGTTGGAGATCACTTGGTTAAAAGATCGTGGAACTAAGTTCTATCACCCTGGTTATGTCTCTCCGGGCTACGCTGTTTTTGACTATAAATTACAGTTCGGGGAGATGGAATTCCGGCAAGTCCATACGGGGCGTTGGCTGGCCTTTGACCGGAACCACCCTGAGGACCTGTACTCTGATAACGAATTGGCGCTGCAGCTGGTGGTTGATGCCGTAAAGGACCAGGTAACGGCTGAATTGATGGATTATCCATCTTTTACGGCCCGATATCATTATCAAAGCCCCAGTTTAAACCTGCTGGATTGCCCTTTGCTGATCCGAATTTATGCCGACGCAACCAACTGGGGAGGTTACGTGGTCACTTATGATGTAGAATTACGAGAGTACCAGCTGCTGCATACCCGGGACACTTCCCTGCGGGACGTAAACGTAAAGCTGTTTAGTAATAATGGCCGGCCCCGCATTCCGAACCCCTTAAGTATTGCTAAGGTGCTGCTTGCGACGCCGGCCATTCCGGAAGTAACCGATGCGATTGTTCAGCTTTTCTCTAAATCAGGAGTTGAGAAAGATGATGAAAATGACCACCAAGAGCACTAATACACTGATGCCGGTAATGGTGAAAAAGCGCTTGTTTGCAGCAGCATCTTCAGCGCTGACGTTGGTCTTTTTCTTTGGTTTGCTTATTTTTCGTTTCGCCATGATCTTTTATTTGGTTTGACTGATGAAGAACTTGTTAGAAGATCTGATCCTTGACCAGTTCTATGCAAGGGTCAAGATAGTTGGTGCCAGGCAAATAGACAAGTTATTTATACGCCGGCCCTAAGGGACGCCGTATAAATAACTTACTGGTTTTTGACCTGACGCTTTTGTTCTCACTGCGCTTAAAAATCCTTTGCATAGCCTTTGTTACGGAAATGATGTTTAGGTGCGGTGAGGGCAAAATAAGACGGTCAAAAGGCGTAAGTTGTTTATACGGCGTCCCTAAGCACATTTTATTATCTTCCCATTCTGTAAGTCGGTTCTGTATCCGACATGCTAATCAATAACCTAACCAAATGACCTTACCCAATTCTTACTCCATCTTCCTCTTCTTATTGTTGTGCTGCCTGGCCATTCCCATGACGGCGCAGGAAGAAAAACCAGAGGAAGACGAAACGACTGAAACAACCGATAAAAAGGAAGAGAAGAAAAAATCGCCCTTTAAGAAATATTCCGAAGTGATTACTGATGAGGCGGAGTCTACCGTGGGGCTTTTTAATACGCACCGGGTAGGAGACAAGTACTATTTTGAAGTGCCGCTGGAGTTGCTTGAGAAAGACATGCTGCTGGTTAGTCGCATTGCCAAGATTCCGGCTAACCTGGGCGGTGGATACTTCAATGCGGGTACCAAGACCAACCAACAATTGGTCCAGTGGTCGCGGAACCACCACAGCATTCATCTTAAGTCGATGTCTTACAGTGCCGTGGCGGATGAAGCGTTACCAATCAATATTTCGGTACAGAATAATAACTACGCCCCGTTGATCATGGCTTTCAAGATTGAGGCTTTTAATGAAGACTCTACTGCAGCGGTGATTGCTGTAAACGATCTTTTCCTAACCGATGTGCCAGCAATCAGCGGCTTGCCCACCCGCATCAGAACAACTTATAAGGTCAGAAGCCTTGATAAGAAGCGCAGTTTCATCAGTAGAATGTCGGCTTACCCCCAGAACGTAGAGGTGCGGCATGACATGACCTTTGGTGCCGGCGCGCCACCCTCAAATGTAAAGACGGGGACCATCTCTCTGCAGATGGCCCAGTCCCTGTTCCTCCTGCCGGAGGAACCAATGCAGCCGAGGATGTTCGACCCCCGGGTGGGATGGTTTACCGTTAGTCAGGTAGACTATAGTTCAGAGGCACTTAAAGCTGATGAAAAGGAATATCTCCGCCGATGGCGGCTGGAGCCTAAGGACCCCGCCGCCTATGCCCGGGGAGAATTAGTGGAACCCGTCAAGCCCATCGTCTACTACGTTGATCCGGCAACCCCCGAGAAATTTGTTCCATACTTCATTCAGGGAATTGAGGACTGGCAGGCTGCTTTCGAAGAGGCCGGCTTCAAAAATGCCATCATCGCTAAAAGAGCGCCGACGCCCGAGCAGGATCCAGACTGGAGCCCCGAGGATGCCCGCTACAGTACGGTGCGCTATGTCGCCAGCACGACCCGTAACGCCGTTGGCCCTAGTGTCAGCGACCCTCGTTCCGGAGAAATTATCGAATCTGATATTATCTGGTACCACAATCACCTGCGCAGCTATCGTAACCGCTACCTGCTTGAAACTGGTGCCGCAAACCCTTCGGCCCGTACCCTAAATACTTCTGAAGAGGAAATCGGAGAGATGATGCGCCGGGTAATCTCTCATGAGGTGGGGCACGCGCTTGGCCTGCCGCATAATATGAAGGCGAGCTTTGCTTACCCCGTAGACTCCTTGCGCTCGGCCACCTTTACCAACAAATGGGGATTGGCCACTACGATCATGGACTATACCCGCTACAACTACGTCGCCCAACCAGGCGACAAAGGCGTTCGCTGGGTTCGGATGCTCGGCCCCTACGATTTGTACGCCATCAATTGGGGCTACCGGGTTGTTCCGGGGGCAAAGAGTGCCGAAGCTGAAAAAGCAACGCTTAATAAGTGGATCTCGGATAAAAAAGGAGACCCGATATACCTCTTTGGGGGAAGGAATTCCTACGATCCAAGTTCGCAGACCGAAGCCGTTGGCGACGATCCGGTAAAGGCAAGTACTTACGCGCTGATGAACTTGAAACGGGTGGCCCCTAAGTTGGCGGATTGGACCGCCACTGCTGGCGAAGGCTACGGCGATTTGTCGGAACTTTACGGTGAACTGCTGGGCGTCTGGTCCCGCTTCGCTGGCCATGTTACCTCCAACATCGGTGGGGTGTACGAATTACTACAGACAACAGACGAAAAAGGATTCACCTATACGCCATTGGACCGTGCCGAACAGGAACGCTCCATGGCTTTTCTCAACAAAAACGTGTTTACCACCCCCGACTGGCTGTTGCAGGAGAACATTCTTCGGAACATCGGTCCGGATGGTATCCTTTCCCGGATTCGAAGCCTTCAGGAACGCCAGCTGAACAGCTTGCTGCGGGAGGGCCGGTTGAACCGCTTGGTCGAACAGGAAGCCTTCAACGGAAATAAGGCCTACGCACTGACCGATATGCTCCGGCAGCTTCGGGAAGGCATCTGGTCGGAATTGAGTACGGGGAAGGACGTTGACGCTTTTCGGCGTAATCTGCAACGCTCTCACGTAAGCGGCCTGGCTAAACTAATGAATAAGAAAGGAAGCCGTACGGACCTTAACGCTGCGGCAAGGGCGGAACTCAAGCTGCTCCAAACCAGCGTAAAGACAGCAACGCAGAAGTATAAGCCGGGTATTGTTCGGTACCATTTAGAAGATGTGGTAGCGGAGGTTGGGGAGATATTGGATATGGAGGATTAGTGGGAGCCTCCAGAAGTTTTCGGTTTTATGCTGGTACGGGCGGGTACGCCTCGCCCGTACCAGCGCCAGCGGTGGAGTGGCTCACCTCAATATTGACAGACCACTAGCCATGCCCAACCCCTATAACGAATTGCTGAGTGGTGACTCGGAAAAACAGCTAGAAAAGCCCCAAAGGCCGGAGGAGAAACAGGCAGAAACTCCCGATCCGTTTAATGACCCGCGGTTCTATGATGACGGTCCGGACGATCTGGATGCCAACCTGAAAATTAGGGAAGGCGTTTGGTTGAGGGTGTCCTCACCCGAATAGCTTTATGGCGTCCTTTACCAGGTGAAATTTTGAGTAGGGGCTCTCTCAACCGAGCACGAAGCACCTTGCTAAACCGGCAATTACATTTAATACACCGCCCAGTAATAAACCTCTATGAAACTAAAATACTTACTGGGTGGCGCCATAATGTTGCCCTTGTTACCGCTGATGTATCTCCACGGAGAACGTATCATAAAAAGCGTTCCGAAACTGCCCGATGCCGCTGGCCCGGAGGGTGTTGTGGTTGGAGATTCCGCCCGCCCAATGCGGCTGTTGGTCATTGGCGAGAGCACGATGTCTGGGGTAGGCGTTGATACGCACGAAGAAGGTTTTGCGGGAGCTTTGGCGCGGACGCTGGGTGCAGGGTGGGGGACAGAGGTGCAGTGGAAGGTGTACGCCCGGAGTGGCTACACGCTGAAGCGGCTGCGACACGAGTTGTTGCCCATCATTACCGAAAACCAGGCAGACCTCATTGTGGTAGGTATGGGCGGCAACGAAGCCTTTAAGCTGAATACCCCGGCCGGCTTCCGCCGGGATATGCAGGCGGTGATCGATGAGCTGCGGGTTAAATTTGGCCCCGATGTACCCATCGCTTTTCCGAATATGCCACCGATTAAAGAGTTTCCCGCCTTTACCCCCCTAATGAAATTTACTTTGGGGAATATGGTGGAGGTCTTCGGCCAGGAGCTGGAAGCGCTGCTGGAGGGCCAGCCGAATACGCACTACAACCCCGAAGTGATCCGGTTGGAATACTGGACTAAGGAGTTGAATATGGACAACGACCCCTCGGCCTTTTTTAGCGACGGCGTGCATCCTTCTGGCTTGACTTACCGGACTTGGGCTAAAGACTTTGGAGGTTTTTTACAGGAGGAATTGGGGCAGGCGTGGTGGTAAGGAAGGCTGTTTGGTTAAGCACCCGGCATAAATGTCGGGGGCAAGCACTGCATTTCCCCAAAATCTGCTATTTTACCTTCCCTTGTATCCTGCGTCCGCGCCTGAAAAATAAATGCTACTGCCTTTTGCCTATGAAAATCGCCAAAGTT
>JBLHRW010000222.1:0-8259 GCA_047626445.1 Neolewinella sp. | reverse complement strand
AACGCACCATTGCCAAAATACGTGCGTAAGCCTCGTCAAAACCCGCCAGCTGTTGCCGGGTAAACCCATCGTGCGCAGGATCTTCAGCTGCCGCCAGGTGGGTAAAAACAGAAGCAATGGTTTCGCTATAATCTTCCCGGTCCAGCTCGTTCAACAACTCCCCCAATGCGTTGATCTGAAACCCCAGTCGGGCCATCCCGGTATCCAGCTCCAGGTGGGCTTTAAGGCCATAAGCCCGCGCCCGGCGCAGGGTGCTCACCTGATGGACAACGGGTTCTAACTCGTCGGTAACGCAGCGAGAAAAAGTTCCCGGCTCGGCGTTCAGCACCATGATGGGCAATTTGACGCCGCCTTCCCGCAGCGACCGCCCTTCGTCCGGGTAGGCCACCGCCAGATAGTTGGCACCCGCGGCAGCGAGTGCCCGGGCTACGGGCAGGGCTCCGCCACCATAAGCAGAAGCTTTCACCATGACGATCATACCAGCAGAGACGCTTTTCCGGTAGGTCTGGAAGTTATGTCTTAACGCCGCAAGGTCCAGCCGAAGCAGCGTCTGATGTTGCTTGCGGCTCAGAGCATCGGCGACTCGGTCGAGTTGTTCCACGCTTGCGCCTTTGACCAGAATGGTCTCGGCACCAAAATGCAGATCCTTTCCAATGGCTTCCAGCAGGTCTTCGGGAGTAACGAAGTGCCATTCGGCGGGCAGGCCAGCATTGGATTTGCCTACAGTGATCAGGCGGATAACCCGGCCGGACATTAGTTGGATAACGGCAGGTGCTTCGGCGCGGGCGCCGGTACCAGGAAGGTTGAAGGAGCTGGGCTGCAAAGTCCCTAAAATCAGGGTAAGGCCCGAAAAAGGGTTCTGCGCCGCGGCGAAGTCGAGGGCAGCGGCCAGGGCGCTGAGGTCGTTGCTGTAGCTGTCGTTGATAACGATGCCACCGTCGCGGCCTTCCCGTTGTTCGAGGCGATTGGAGAGCGGGCGGAGGCCCGGCAGGCGGCGGCGAATTTCCTCCGGCGGCAAGCCCAGGCCATAAGCACCGGCCACCGCAGCGTAGGCGTTTTCCAGGTAAATGCCGGGCAGGTCCGGGAAGTTTAGTTTCAGCGGCACCTCTTCCACCTCCAGCAGCCGGCCGTCAATGCCCAGGAAGGTAAGCGGATCGATGTCTGCCATTCGTAGCAGGCGAATGCTGTCGTTGTCATCAGCCGAGACAGCGACCCATTCGGCACCTTTGAACAAGCTGAGTTTTTCCCGGTGCTTGGTCGCTCGGTCCGGGAAGCCGGCATCATGGGCACTGCCCAGCATGGTGAATAGGCCGCAGGTAGGGCGAATAATTTCCGCTAAGCGGTCCATTTCCCCCGCTTCACTTACCCCGGCCTCAAAGATGGCCAGGTCGTGCTCCGCCCGCAGCCGCCAGACCGAAAGCGGCACCCCAATCTGAGAATTGAACGAACGCGGACTGGCACAGACCTTGAACCGGTTACCCAGCAACTGCACCAACCAATCCTTCACGATCGTTTTGCCATTACTGCCAGTAATGGCCAGCACCGGAACATGAAATTGGCGGCGGTGATGCGCAGCGAGTGCCTGCAGCACCGCCAATGGATCGGCTACCCGATGAAATACCGGTGCTCCCCCACCCTGCTCGTTTTTCACGTCCTCTTGCACCTGCGGCCGCGCCTCGTAATGGTTGGACACCACAAAATTTCGCACACCGGCCGTCAATAATTGGGGAATAAAATCGTGGCCATCCACTCGTTGCCCCGGCAAGGCAAAAAACAAGGTTTGCCCCGAATCGGTCAGCCGGCGGGAGTCTACAAGCAAGTCGTATGCCTGATAAGTTTGGTATAGTTCCTCAATGGAGTTCACTTGTGCAAGATACGGTTATTCCCCTCTTTTCTCCACGCTTCTCTCTTCCTTTTACGCCGCGCGAGAATCATTTCAGTTCTCGCACGGCGCAAAAGGAAAAGAGGAAAAGCACGGAGTTACCGTTTGTGAGACCATTGACCTCGATGTAACAGCTCCGAGTGCCTTCGGCCCCATCCCCATCGCGCCTAGAAGCCCTCACCCAGAAAAGGAATCAGCGTTCCAAAAAATGCCCCAGCCGTTCCATCGCCACCTCCAGTTCCGCGTGGGAGACACAGGAATACACCACCCGGAACCAGCCGCGTTCCGGGCTTCCCATCCCGAGCGGAGAGGTGAGCAAGATGCCCGTTTCATCGTATATTTTTTGCCAGAGTTCCAGCTCAGCTTCCTCCGTTTTTGCGGAGAGCAGGTGGCCCAGGTTACACCAGACGAAGAGGCTCCCAGCTGCCGGTGCGTAAGGAACATTGTGCGCCCGCAGGGTACGGATTACCGTAGCATAGCTTTCGGTCAGCCGGCGAGTATTTTGAGCCACAAATTGCTGTACCCAGTCGTGGTCAGAAAATATCTCCTGCAACAGCCACTGGGTATGGTTGGAGGCCATCGAAGGTGCGCCGTAGTTACCCCAGGCTTTGAGGAGGTCTTCGTTGTGGGTATACGCCATACCCAGCCGCAGACCAGAGAGGCCGAAGTCTTTGGAGATGGCATACCACCAGTGGAGGTAGGGGCTTTTTTTGTGTTCCAGGAAGCGAAGAACGGAGGTAAAGAAGGCCCGTTCGCCGTAGTCTTCCATCAGGTCCTGGTGCTCCTGGTCGATCAGGGAAAGGGCGTAAATTTCGTTGACAACGAGGTGAATTTCCCGTGCTTCGCACCAGGTGAAGAAGGTGCTGATCTGCGCTTCGGTGAATACCTGGCCAGTTGGGTTATTGGGCTGGGTGAGGAGAAGGATTCTGAAGCGATCGCCGAGTTTGGCGTAAGCACGGTCGAGATCTGCCGTGGTGAGTTCGTAGGTGGTGTTTAGGGGGGCGGGAGCGCGGGATGCAGAGGAAGTTGAAGGAGCAAGGTGAAACAGGTCGTAGCGTTCCAGCCCAGCTTTATTGCCGATGTCTGGGGTATAGGCCATGTAGGCAGGGCCGGGGATCACGACGACGTCTCCCGGATCGCCGAGCAGGAGGGAGGTCATTTCTATGACGGCGGCAGCGCCGGCGGCAACGGCGACTTTTTCCGGATCAAGGTCAACCCCGGCTAGGAACCGTTTAAGGAGTCCGGCAGCGGCCTCCCGCAACGTTGGCGCGCCGAGGATGGACGTGTAGCTGGCCACCCATTCCGGTATTGGCTTGGCAGCAATCTCCCGAAGCCTGGCTTCCATCTCTTCCCAATTCAGCAGGTTCTCGGCGATGCAAAGGGTGAAGCTGCCTGTGGGGTTCTCCTCGGCATGGAATCGGCTCTCCATCGCTTCGTAGAAGAGTTCGAGGTCGGCACGGAGGGGCTGGTTGATCGCGGACTTGCCGCGTTGGGAAAGATTCATTGGTCTATTGGTCTATTGGGGGAAAACGCGGGAGCGTCGAAAAGTTTACCTGGAGAAAAATTTCCCAGGATCCGTCGAACGAGAGCTCCGGCCGTCCGACAAATTCTTTTGGCCTGGCGTAGCCGGACAAAAGTTTGTCTGATTGCCAAAGTATTGCGATAAAACTTCTTACACTATCAATGCCCACTATTGATCGCTTGGGGCAATTTGGATTCGCTTAACTAAGACAAACTTTCATGAGCTGCCCAGCAGGAGTAATCCTTCCGGTCGCCTAACTACTCATTTTAATTTCATTAACGCCATCCATGAAACAAAACATCTGCCTACATTTATCGGCTCAGTTGGCGTCCTTTTACGATATAATCGCCTCAGTATTAAAATGGGTTATCTGAAGACAATTTATAACTCAAATACGGCTCCAATAAGTGTAGGGAGTGAGCAACGCTCTTTTATAAACAGGAGAGATGCTTACCAAGCATCGGTTGGCTACTCTATTCTATTATCAAAACGGGATCGTAGTTGATTTTTAATCCAGCACATGGGGCACCTCCCCGAAAAAAAGCCTAAGTTTCGGGTCTAGTTCACCCAACCTTGCTCCTTCATGCGCTTCCTGACATCCTGCGTCCCCGCCCTGATTTTACTTGTTTTACTGACCAGCTGCGGTGAGGAAACGACAAAGACTGCGGCCGACGACCGACCGAACGTCCTCTTCATTTTTACCGATGACCAGACGTATACCTCTCTCCACGCCCTCGGCAACGATGAAATCGAGACGCCCAACCTCGACCGAATAGTAGCCAACGGCACCACCTTCACCCACGCCTACAATATGGGCGGTTGGAACGGTGCCATTTGTGTAGCCAGCCGCGCGATGATCAACACGGGGCGCTCCGTTTGGCGGGCGAAAGAGATTCGGGACCGCTGGGATAGCGGAGATACCACCGGCTACGCACAGGCCTGGGGACCACTCCTTGCCAAGGCCGGCTACGCCACCTACATGAGTGGAAAATGGCACGTCACCGCTCCCGCCGACCAACTGTTTGAGACCGTCAGCCACATCCGCCCCGGAATGCCACCAGATGGTTTTAACCACGGAGCGATTCAGGCATTATTCAACCGCCACGACCGCAACCCACCACGGGATTCCGTAGTCGCTTTACTGCCCCCCGGCTACAACCGCCCCCTGAGTGCCGATGACGACAGTTACGACCCCACCGATCCAAAATACGGTGGCTTCTGGACGGGTGGAAAGCACTGGAGTGAAGTCCTGGCCGACGACGGCGAGGCCTTCCTCGCCCAAGCCGCCAAAGACCAACGCCCCTTCTTCATGTACCTCGCCTTCAATGCGCCGCATGACCCCAAGCAGGCACCACCGGAGTACCTCGTCAGGTACACACCGGGCGAACTGGCCATGCCGGCCAGCTTCCAGCCCCTCTACCCCAATAAAGAAAAAATGGGCAACAGCACCGACCTGCGCGATGAAGCACTGGCGCCTTTCCCCCGTACCGAATTGGCCGTCCGACAGCATAAGGCGGAATACTACGCCCTGATCACCCACCTCGATGCACAGATCGGTCGGATCCTCGACGCGCTTGAAGCCAGCGGCAAGGCAGATAACACCCTGGTCATGTTTACCGCCGATCATGGCCTGTCTATGGGCCGACATGGGCTCATGGGTAAGCAAAACCTCTACGACCACAGCGTCCGGGTGCCGCTGGTCATCGGTGGGCCCGGTATCCCGAAGGGCATCAAAAACAACACCGATGTTTACCTGCAAGACGTGATGGCCACCGCGCTGGATGTTGCCGGTATCGAAAAGCCGGATTACGTGGAGTTCAACTCCCTCCTTCCACTGATCGGACAATCTCAAGGCGGACTCGATGCCGTGTACGGCGCTTACGTCAACTTCCAGCGCAGCATCCGTAAGGGTGGATGGAAGCTGCTGGTCTACCCGCAGGTACCGGAGTTAAAACTGTTTGACCTGAATGCCGACCCGGAAGAAATCACCAACCTTGCCCCAGCCGATCCAGCGCGGGTAGTCGCTATGTTTACGGCGTTGCAGGAGCTTCAGATAAAAATGGGGGATCAGCTGCTATTGGATTTTTCAGATTATCGGTGATCGGTAATTTTCTGCCAGACCTGTTTTCTCCTCCGATGTATCTTCTCCGCAGGCAGTAGCCGGAGATAAAAAATTCATCGGAGGTGTAAAACATTAAGCGGCGGGTATTCTTATAATGCTGGTTTACACAGCCGATAAATTTTTGCGGCTGCGTCAGCAAAAGATGTATTGGATAAGACAACAGCGGCATAACCAATAGTTCAAATAGACCAATAGTACCAAAAGACTACCCATGTTCCCAGCCCTCCGCCATTTCGACGTAGCCCACCAGTTCCTCATGGGCTACATGGACTACTACTACCGTTTCAAACTAATCACCAAGCGGGCCCGCATCCGCTTTGAGCGCCACGACTGGCACGGCATCCAGGCGGATGCCCGCGGGCGGATCACGCTGTACCGCGACGACGTGGACGAAACCGCCCGTGAAGTGGCCGACTTACTCGAAGGCCAGGCTTTTGACGCCGAGTTCTGGGCAAAAGTAAAGGCCGCGTTCGCCGAAGAAATCGAACACTTCGATACCCGGAATATTGGCGAGACTTTCTACAATTCCGTCTACCGCCACTTCCATCAGGTGGGGGCTAACCGAGACCTGATGTTCGTCTCCCGTACCGGCAGTTACCGGGAATACCAGGGGCTGGCCAAGATCAGTATCAACTACGACCTGGGTACTCGTGACTTGGAAGAGCTACTGGAGGAGTTGCTCGGAAATTTCTATTTCGGTACCCCGTGGGATGATAAAAAAGCCGATATTACCCTGGTAGCCCAACGCTGGCAACAACACATTGACCAGCATGGCGGCAGATCGACGGATGACCGGCTGGAAGTGCTCAGTTCCCTGTTCTATCGCAATAAATCTGCCTACATCGTCGGCCGTTTTCTGAAAGGCGGCACCATTGTTCCGTTCATTTTACCGTTGCTACATCCCGAAAGCAAAGGCATATTGGTTGATGCACTATTGTTGGAAGCCGACCAGGTTACCTCCATTTTCAGCTACCACCGGTCGTACTTCCTGGCCGACATTACGGTGCCCAGCGACATGGTCGACTTCCTGCACACCTTCATGCCCACCAAGGCCATTAGTGAGTTGTACAATGCCATTGGCTTCGAAAAACATGGTAAAACGGTGTTCTACCGGGAGTTGGTTCGGCACTTTCGGAAGACTAAGGGTACCAAAGGGGAAAGGGAGAAAGGGGCGCGGCCGCAGGATGCAGAGAAAGACTTACAGGAGCAACGTGAGGACTTCATTACCGCCCCCGGCATCGCCGGGATGGTCATGTACGTATTCACTATGCCTACCCTAAACATGGTCTTCAAGATCATCCGCGACGAATTCGCACCACCCAAGCAGGTAACTCCGGCCGTCGTCAAAGAAAAATATGACCTGGTAAAACGCCACGACCGCGTGGGCCGGATGGCCGATAGCTACCTCTTCGAAAAGCTCGCCCTCCCGCTTGACCGCTTTTCACCGGAATGCCTCGCCGAGTTGCGGGAGACGGCCGCCACGAAAGTGGAAGTGACCGACGACACCGTGCTTATCTCCCACATCTACGTAGAGAAAAAGATGACCCCACTCAACATCTTCCTCAACGACGCCAGTGAAGAAGACGCCCGCAAGGTCCTGCGCGACTACGGTCGCGCCATCAAGCAGCTCGCCGCCGCCAATATCTTCCCCGGTGACCTGCTGCTAAAGAACTTCGGCGTTACCCGAGTCAAACGTGTCGTCTTTTACGATTACGACGAGATCGAACTGGTGACTGACTGTAACTTTCGCCACATCCCCGAGGCACAAACTCATGAGCAGGAGATGGCGAGCGCGCCCTGGTACTCCGTCCGCCCCAACGATATTTTCCCCGAGGAGTTTCCCGGTTTCCTGATGCGCTCCGGCCCCAACCTCACTTACCTCCGGGAACAACACGGCGAGATATTCGACGCTGATTTCTGGAATGACCTGAAACGGCGGTTACAGGCTGGGGAGATTATGGATGTTTATCCTTATCGGACTACTTATCGGTTTTTGCGGTGAAGGAGCGTTAAAAACAGGGGCTCCAATACTTAGGGGACGCCGTATAAATAACTTACTGGTTTTTGAGCTGCCGCTTTTGTTCTCACCGTATTTGAAAAATTCTTTGCAGAGCCGTAGCTACGGAAATAATTTTTAAGAGCGGTGAGGGCAAAATAAGGCGGTCAAGAAGCATGGTTTATTTATTTCGCGTCCCTTAGGGTTAAGAAAAGGTAAAACAGTGGCAGCCCACATTGACCGTTTAGCTTGAAATAAAGAATGGTTTTGGACTACAACTACAACGCTTAATCATACCAGATCAAGTATCTCCTATACCACAAAATGGCCCCTGAGCCAAAGCCGTCTCCAGCGCAAGCCTACTTACTCGACCTCCAACACCAACGCAGACATTCCCGCCACCTTGATTCCGTCCGCAAAGCGAACCTTCTCCCCGGTGCCAATGACTTTAGCCTCCTTCCAATCCCCCAGCAATTCGGCGTAATCCGTTACAGATACAGAAACCTCCTCTGCATTCTTATTCATGATCACCACCACCCGGTCACTCAGATTGTAGCGTCCAAAGACGTAAACACCTTTGCGCGGGCCGAAGTGCAGGGTTTTACCCGTAGCGATTACGGGGGTTTGCTTCCGCCAGTTGAGGAGCATTTTGAGGTGATCTTGTACCTCGCGCTGATCATCGCTCAGACCTACGCCGGTAAAGGCATTGACCTTATCTCCCGGCCAGCCACCGGGCA
>JBLHRW010000221.1:0-8297 GCA_047626445.1 Neolewinella sp. | reverse complement strand
GATGGACCAAGTAAAGTTGGCGTGAAGCATAAAAGAATGAGAGCTATGTGGTCTGATAAAACTCGAGATAAGGTTTTTTCAGATAGTATGCGTTAGCCCTGGGGGCCGGGGGAGAGGGGGATAGACCACCTCAAACCTGCAATCTGTTACATACACTCACTTATCGATGGCTCCCCACCTTCCGCGTGGATGACCTATTTTTAACCCAATAGTTCATCAACCCACTACCATGGTCCAACGCTCCGCCCTTTCCGTTTTCTTCCTGCTGTTCTTCGTTCTTAGTTGCCATTCCCCCAAGCCGGAAGCAGCCACCAACGAACGCCCACCCAACGTAGTCGTCATCTTCATGGATGACATGGGGTACGGGGACCTCAGCGTCATGGGCCACCCGACCATCCACACCCCGAACATCGACCGGCTGGCCCAAGAGGGCCAGCTGTGGACCAGCTTCTACACCGCCAGCAGCGTGTGTTCCCCCAGCCGTGGTGCCTTACTTACGGGCAGGTACCCGATACGGATCGGCCTGGCCGGCCCCCGCCGGCGCGTGTTCTTCCCGAAATCTAAGGGCGGCCTGCCACAGGACGAAATCACCATTGCCGAAATGTTGAAGGCGGAAGGCTACAAAACAGGGATCATTGGCAAGTGGCATCTGGGGCACCTCCCCGAGCATTTACCGATGACCCAGGGCTTCGACTACTACTACGGCATTCCCTACAGCAACGATATGGATGGTGTGAAATGGGGCATCGAAACCCTGCTGGCCGAACCGGCAGATACCAGCATGTGGCAGGTTCCGCTGATGGAGAACGAGCAGATCATTGAGCGGCCGGCAGATCAGTACACCATCACGAAACGCTACACGGAAAAAGCGGTCGACTTCATGACTACCCACCGGGAGGCCCCTTTCTTCCTGTACCTGCCGCATTCGATGGTGCATACCCCGCTGTTTGCCGGCCCCGACTTCCAGGGCACCAATCCACGCGGCCGTTTTGGCGACGTGATGCGGGAGATCGACTGGTCGGTAGGGCAGGTAATGGAAACATTGGACCGGTTGCAATTGGCGGAGAATACCCTCGTCGTCTTCACCTCCGATAACGGCCCCTGGCTCAGTATGCTCGAGCACGGCGGCTCCGCCGGGCTGCTGCGCGACGGTAAAGGCACCACCTGGGAAGGCGGTATGCGGGTTCCGGGTATCTTCCGCATGCCAGGCACCGTCGCACCGGGCCGCATTACGGACATGGGGTCTACGCTGGACCTGCTGCCCACCGTTGCCGCGTTGACGGGCGCGAAGCCTCCTGCCGACCGGCCGCTGGATGGTTATGACCTTTCCGGAGTGCTCAGGAATCAGTCCGCCAGCCCCCGCAATGAGTTCTTCTATTACCGCAAAGCGGAGTTGTATGCCGCCAGGCAGGGACCGTATAAAATGCATTACGTGACGGAAACCTGCTATACCCCGGACAACGGCAAGACCGAGCATCCGCAGCCCTTGCTCTTCCAGCTGGAGCACGACCCCAGCGAAAAGTATGACCATGCCGACCGGCATCCAGAGATCGTAAGTAGGATCGAAAATCTGGTCGCCGCGCACAAAGGCACCGTGGAAATGGTTCCACCGGAAATGGAGAAGTATTAGTGTCCTAAACCGAGCACGAAGTACTGCGAAGCACCTTATTCGACCGACCATTACATGTGATACACGGTAGGGTGTTCAGTCTGATAAGTTTTCCACTCACCGCTTTCTAGCCCTCAGAATACGCCAAGCCAGTAGTTAAAACGATGCATTTACGTACCCTCCCGTCACACCTCCCTGCCGGGGGCTTTCTTTTCGCTACGCGGCTACGTGGTTTGGCCTGACGCTTTTGTTCTCACCGTTCACAAAATCCTTTGCATAGCCGTAGCTACGGAAATGATTCTTAAGGGCGGTGAGGGCAAAATAAGGTGGCCCAAAGCCGTAAGTTATTTGTACGGCGTCCCTAAAGATTTAGTCTTTCTGAATAGTCACGTGATGGTTACCTTCTGCTTGATAGAATGTTTTCAACTTTACGGGGCTTGTTCTTTACCACCAACCAAGTCAAGCCGTTCTGGGCCATACCAACAGTAAAGCAACATGAACAGAATAAACATTGGCGAAAGGGTTAATAAGGAGAGCAGGTATTCATTAATTATGAATTCTTTAGAAAAGAATCCTAAATTTTTCAATTCACGCGATTTACTTAAAAGTATAACCGTGGAATAAGCAAATAAATAGAAAGTTGACATTTTAATCACATCTACCTTTTTTACTTTAAACAATAACCCGAATGCAAGAAACAAAACACTCCAGAGCAGGGTGGCCTGAAAAAAGAATACAACGTAAACAATAAATCCTAAAGTGGAAAGAACTGGGATCATCAGCTTTCCAGCACCGAAGAATAGCGTGGAGATTATTGCCCCGGGCAGATAGAAAATCAACGCTGAAGAGAACTTGAGCAACCAGATTTTCAGGAAGTTTAAAATAGTAGTTTTAACTATCGACATGGCACTACAGTTATTGGCTGATCAAGCAGGAGGGCAGCTTTTACTGCTTCCCAGTCTGAACGAGCGGTGTACTCGGAAGTAGGCGTTGAGTTTAGCACGCCTCCTCGATTGAAAACGAAATCGGTTAGCAGTCGTTCTTGCATGGCCCGCCAAAGTTACTCACCTAAACCGTAGGGATCTCCAAGGCCCTGCCACTATTTTGATGCTCAATCTTTGGACGGCCCCAGAAAAGATAAAGCGCAGCGCCTGGCCAAGCAGGGGAGGATCACCTCTTCAAAAACTTGCTTATCGTAGCGCGCCCGTCTGCGTATTCTAAGCGGAGGAAGTAGGCGCCAGCGGGCGAGCGAGCGATGTCCTCATGCCTAAATATTTACAAGTCAGCATCTATTATGGAAGCATCCTTATTTTTCAATGCGCTGTCGCTGAATTTTACAAAATCCTTCCTAACAAAAAGAAGAAATAACCCTAGTGCAGGAAGCGTTACTAAAACCTTCTTTCCGATCATAAAAGTCCAGTCTAGCAAACTGAAATGGGTATATAAATAGGATGGCCCATCCTCTATCATTAAAAAAACGAGGGCATAAAAAAATAGCCAAGCAATTAAAATTGTAAACACGTTAAGTCGATTTTTTGAAATGCCTTTAAGCGCAACATAAACAATTGCCCAGCTCATGGAAAAGACTAAAAAGTAAATAGTGATAAAAAACAACGAAAATAATCCTATTTTATCAAAAGACTCACTTTGGCCGATAATTTTACTTATCAAATAGGCTACGCCGCAGGCCACAACTAGTGCAGTAATTTTATAAAAAAAGACTTTGAAAATTGATCCAAGAATTCTAATCAATTGCATGGCACATAGGTTATTGGCGTCGGAGAAAGGAGTAAATCTTTGATCGCAGCCCAATTTGGCCTAATGGCTACTTCGCTGCTTCGGTTGCCTGGAAGAGTCCAACCGCCGTTAGCTTCAACAAAGGCGATGAATTTATCTTGCATACCTCGCCAAAATTCATCAGCCTGTTCAAATGCTGTTTGAGAATTATTTATACCATGATACCAAGTCGTTGTTCTATCTGCTCCCTGGGTATATAGAACGAACTCACCATCTTCAAATGTGTAACCGAATTTTCGATTCCCGCTTACAGGGTGTATTCCGCCACCGACAAGGCCGTTTGTAGAACGTAGCGTCGTAAAAACCCAACAACATGGATCGTACTGAGAACAAATAACATCTCCATCTGCAGCGGTAATTCCAAGAACTTGGCCTAGACGAATATGCATAATCGTACTTAATGGATTATTGCTGTTCCACATTGCTGCATCGTTTGCAGAATGCGGGGTGAATTTATCTGCGAAGTTGTTGATATTAATTCTAAAGTACTCAAAAAGTTGTTCTGGAGTAACCTGGAGGCCATTAATCGTAGGCATTTGTTCCAAGTGGATGGAAAAATAATCAAGATTAACCCGTGCGCCAGAGGCATCTTGAATGCTTTGAACATCCCAAAACCATTGGAATTTTGAATTCGTTGTAGTGGCAATCCTGTTACAACAAAGCTAGCAAGGTCACTCCAATCTCCGATTTGAGGAGGGCAATCAGCTATTAGAGCATTAGGATCGTTTTCCACCAAATCAAATAGTTCTTCAAATCTTTCAAATTTGTAGTTACTATTTTCATCATGCAGGCTGAAAAATACAGAGACGTATTCTTTGGATTTTGCATCAAATTGATTTTCTTGGAGGAAATCCCAGATCATTGCCGTCAAAGCAGGGTTATCCTTCAACTTGACAAATCGGCTGAATGAATCGCCCAAAAGCAACTGTATGGTTCTCGCCCGAAGTTGATTAACTGCACAACTAGAGCTTAAGTCCCTAAATTCCAACTGTTCCAATACTTTGGCGGCGGTACACAGATACTGTTGAACAAGAAGATTGGGGTTGCCGATTTCCCCGAAATGATCCAAGCACTGCAGGTACTCATCCTGTATGAGATCGAGCGCCGCTTGCTGGTCTTCGCTATCCGTCAGGCATTCGTTCAAAAGATTGACCAAATCCTGGACTACGGGAGCTTGCTCAAGGTTCTCGTAAAAATTCGATAAGTTTAGGGGATTACCTGGTCCACCGGAGGGATTGGTATTTAAGCCACCGCCGCCAGGCCCATTAGAAATGGTGGTTATCCCTCCCCGTGTAGTGTATACTCGACCAAATACCTCCCAAAAGGTCATCCCGTTATTGAATTGACTTGTTGTGGTGTTGCCGGTATTCGACCCGAAAGCACTTCCAATACCATCGAAAAAGTTTGACAGCCAATTGCTTCGGGAGTTTCTTGGTTTTCTGTTTCCGGCCGGGGATGGGCATCTTACCCGATCCCCATTAAACAAATTTAGCAGCCAATCCCATGGGTTGAATGATATTAGGTTTTCCTCACAAGACTTCGCTCCCGCACCACCTAAGGTTAATGATTGATCGAAAACAACTTTCCCTTCATCGTAAGCGACGCGAATAAGAGTGCCATCAATCACCTCGGCCACATGGCTAACGGAAAAGTCTTTTCGACCTACGAACAGGAAACCATCTAAAGCGTCTAAGGAACGATCTACGAGTACTTCCTCCGTAGATTCAAATCCGATGACGCCAAAATCCATAACTCCTTGATCTCCCTCAAAGAAGGAAAGATAGATGTTTTCGTGTGAACTCTGAACTATATCTTCTTTGAACCAATATGGCACGAGTAAGACAGTGTCTTTACCTTGAAATATTATCTCCCGAGCGGAATCCCACAGGGGCACTACATCGTAAAGGGACTTCTCATTAGATTTTTCTCTCAAATGACCGCTACTGAAGGCATTTTTGGCTTCCGCAAGTCGTAGCGTGGAAGGCTGGTGAGGATTGATGCTTTCGGTAACGATGGATTTTTCCTCAATGAAGGAATCTTCTTTCTCACAACTGTTGAATACTACTAACAGAAGCAAAAAGAAAATAAGGCGGTCAAGAAGCATGGTTTATTTATTTCGCGTCCCTTAGCGAAACCTAATCAAATCCCTCCGGGAAGCAAGCTTGTGGGCAGACTAACCCCCACTCCTGCATCCTCCTCTCTGCACCTGCGTCCGCGCCAAAATCAGTACTCGCTGTATTTTCTTGAAAGCAAATGTGCTCACCCCGAACGAACGAAGTGAGCCTCCCCTGCGGCAGCCTACCTACTACCCATTACCAGACTACCAGACTAAATAAAACCTAAGGTTTTATAGTCCCCTTATTCTTAACCCAACGCTCCATCCACTGATCCTGCTCCCACAGCAGGTGCAGGATGGATTCTTTAGCGCGGTAACCATGGGATTCCTTCGGCAACATCACCAGGCGCACCGTGGCACCAAGCCCTTTAAGTGCGTTGAAGTACCGTACTGATTGTAGCGGGTAAGTACCGGAGTTGTTGTCCGCCTCCCCGTGTACCAGCAGCAGCGGTGTCTTCATTTTATCGGCGTGCATGAACGGCGACATGGTGTTGTACACCTCGGGCGCTTCCCAGTAAGAACGCTGTTCGGATTGGAAGCCGAAGGGCGTCAGCGTCCGGTTATAAGCACCAGAGCGGGCAATACCCGCAGCGAATAAATCACAATGACTCAGTAGGTTGGCCACCATGAAGGCACCGTAGCTGTGGCCACCTACTGCTACCCGTTCCCGGTCTATGTAACCGAGTTTATCCACCGCGTCAATGGCTGCTTTGGCGTTGCTGACCAGCTGCTCGCGGAAGGAGTCATTGGGCTCCGTATCTCCCTCTCCGACGATCGGGAAGGCTGCGCCGTCGAGCACCACGTAGCCGCGGGTTACCCAGTAGATCGGGCTGCCCCAGTAGGGGGAGATAAATTTATTGGGGTTGGCCGTCGTCTGGCTCGCGCTGGCCTTGTCTTTATATTCCCGGGGATAGGCCCACAGGATCATCGGCATCTTTTCTTTCTTCGCCCTATCGTAGCCGACGGGCAGGTACAGCGTCCCCGACAGCTCCAGGCCGTCTTCCCGCTGGTAACTGATGACTTCCTTATGTATTTTTTCGAGGGTAGTAAACGGATTCTCGAAGTCTGTCAGTTGGGCTAACTTACCCGTCTTTGAGTTGCGGAAGAAGTAATTGGGGTACTCCGTCGGAGACTCGATCCGGACCATCAGCTGGTTCGTTTTTGGGTCGTAATCCTGTAGGTTTTCCACTTTGTCGGTATATTTTGATTGGTAGACCCGTTCCGTTTTGCCGCTCTCCAGGTTCATTTTGTCGAGGAAGGGGAATTGTCCTTTGTCGGAGAAACCGTCGCCGAGTAAGAAGACGTCACCGTCTTTGAGGGCCAGTACGGAACGACCGAAGGCATTGCGCATCATAACGAAGTTGCCGGGGTCGGCATACTGGTCCTGGTAGCTCCGGTCGAAGATCACGGTGGCTTGCTTACTGGTGTCTGCGGGGTTGAACACGTAGGTCTTCGTATTGCGGGTATCCCACCAGCGATCGTAGGCGATGGCGGTATGGTCATCGCCCCACTGGATACCACTATAGCGGTTGATGGTTTTTAGCATCGGGATGCCCTTGCCGGCGAAGGGGGCTGGTAGGCGGAAGACCTGGTCGCGGAACTCGACTTCTTTGGCGGGGTCACCTTCGTCGAGCGCTTCTACGTAGATGAGGCTCGCGGGCCGGTCGGCCCGCCAGCTGACGTTGCGGCGACCTGCCTGTGCGGCCATGCGTCCTTTTGGAAGATCTTCGATTAGTGGCACGGTATTGACCATGTTGACTTTTGTAGCGTCCTTTTTATACACGGTCGTCACGGAGGGGAAACGACGATAAGTTACCAGGTAGCTGAAGGGGCGCTCCATCTGTGTAACCATTACGTATTCTCCGTCGGGACTGAAGGAAATGCTGTTGTACATGTCGGTAGGTAGGAAGGCTTCGGACCGGCCGTTCAGCCATACTCTCATGATGGTGGAGCGGGCTAGCTGCTCGAAGTTGTGCTCGTCGTTCGGGTTCTTCAGGAGGTCCTGGTAGGTCCGGTTCTGGGCTTTCTTACCGTCGGCGGTCGAGATGGTGGGGCCGGTAGAAACGGCGGTAGCGCCGTCGATCAGCGGCTTACGGTCCTGCGGCAATACTTTGATCAGCATCGACTGGCCGTCGTCGAACCAATTGATGACATCGCCGAGGTTGGCGTTGATCGGCATATCCTTCGCGTCCGTAATTCGTTTTACCGAGGCAGCGGCAACGTCGAGGAACCAGATTTCGACCCCGTCTGGTGTGGTGTGGGTCATCGCCACTTTAGTCTGGTCGGGGCTCCAGCTGATGTTAGCCAGCTTCGGCTTTTCCGGCAGGCCCATCACCTTTTGCAGCTTAGTGTCGCCCGTCACGCCACGCACCGCAACGTTATTGTAGTAGGTCGTTCGGCTGCCAATATTGGTCTTGGGGTCGATCCGGAGCCCGCCGAGCCGCAGCTCTTTTTGGCTTAATTCTTCGATCGATTTGTAGGCGTCGCGGTACAGCAATACCATTTGCTCTCTCTTCTCGTCCATTAGCACGGTGGGTGCCAGAGGAACATCTACCAGGTCCAGAATCGCCTTGTTGGGTGTTTGATAGCCGACATTCTGGGCGCGGACGCTGGTGCAAAGCAGCAGTAACAGAAGCAGGGGGAGGTAGATACGCATGTTATATTGGTTTTTCGGATTGGGACTGGAAGATACTGTAGAAGTTGCAGTCGCTCAATTTTTTCGCTGAGTCGCTTCGCTCCCGTTGCAGGTTGCAGGTTGCAAGGTCGCTTCGCTCC
>JBLHRW010000220.1:0-8350 GCA_047626445.1 Neolewinella sp. | reverse complement strand
TCTCTCTCTTGTCTCTTGTCTCTCTCTTGTCTCTTGTCTCTCTCTTGTCTCTTGTCTCTCTCTTGTCTCTTGTCTCTTGTCTCTCTCTTCTATCTCTCCCCAAACAACGTAGCAGAAGTAGAATCAATGATCTTAACCGTAACGTAGTTCCCCGGATTTTCCTCGGCGCGCTTAGGGAAAACAACCATCCGATTTTGTGTAGTACGCCCCTTCCAGTCCTGGTCAGACTTTTTGGAATCTCCTTCGATCAAAACTTTAAATGTCTTACCGATTTCGGCGGCATTGAGTTCCCGGCTGATGTCGGTTTGTAGTTCGATGATTTCGGTAAGGCGACGTTTTTTTATCGCGAGCGGAACGTTGTCCTCCAGTTTACGGGCCGCTGGTGTTCCTGGGCGCTCGCTGTAGAAGAACATGTAGCTCATGCTGTAGCGGGTGTATTCAATCATGCTCATAGTGTCGGCGTGGTCCTCCTCCGTCTCCGTACAGAAACCGGTGATGATGTCAGAGCTGATGGCACAGTCGGGCATGATCTCGTAGATACGGTCGACTTTTTCTTTATACCATTCTCTGGTGTAAGTACGGTTCATCAAATCCAGGATGCGGGTGTTGCCCGACTGTACTGGAAGGTGGATGTATTTGCAGACGTTCTCGTGGTCGCGCATGGCGTATAGGACGTCGTCGGTGATGTCTTTAGGGTGGCTGGTGCTGAAACGGATGCGCAGATCGGGATCTACGGTCGCGGTCATGGTCAACAGCTCGGCGAAGTTGACGATTTCAGCACTTTCAGGGTTTTCCCATTTGTAGCTGTCTACATTCTGGCCAAGGAGGGTAACTTCCCGGAAACCTTTATCAAACAGATCGGTCGCTTCCGCAACGATGCTAAAGGCGGAGCGGCTACGTTCCCGTCCACGGGTGTAGGGGACTACGCAGAACGAACACATATTGTCGCAACCCCGCATGATGCTGATAAATGCGGTAACGCCGTTGGATTGCAGCCGGACGGGGCTGATGTCGGCGTAGGTTTCTTCCCGGCTAAGGAAGACGTTGACGCCTTTTTCGCCTTCTTCGGCGCCAGCAACGAGTCCGGGCAGGTCCCGGTAAGCGTCGGGGCCCACTACAATGTCGACCAATTTTTCTTCGTCGAGGAACTTAGCCTTCAGCCTCTCAGCCATACAGCCAAGCACGCCCACCATGGTGCCAGGGTGGCGTTGTTTTACTTTGTCGAAAACCCGCAAGCGCTTACGCACGGTATCCTCGGCTTTTTCACGGATGGAGCAGGTATTGATCAGGATCAGGTCCGCAGTTTCCATGTCACGGGTAGGACCGTAGCCGGCCTCTCCGAGAATGGATGCTACGATTTCTGAATCGCTGAAGTTCATCTGGCAGCCGTAGCTCTCGATGTAATACCGTTTTTCACCCGCTTGTTTCGGCGTGAATGCTGCACCTAAAACCTGCCCTTGCATCGACTCATCGATGGTCTTGGCGTTAAGGTCCTTTAGGGTAGGATTGTCATTGTACATAGAGTAGCACGTTATGGCTGCAAAGGTACATTGATGGGGTGACAAATTGGCAGACTTTGTTGTGTTTTTTAGGAGGAGGGTGTTTGAGGGAACCACTAAGGCATTAAGGCACTAAGAAGCTACACTAAGGAGAAGGGAAGGAGAAGGGAAGGAGAAGTAACTATTTACGGAGGGGCTTCCTCCATTCCCTCATTCCCTCATTCTCTCATTCTCTAATTCCCTAAGCGCATAAATCGCAAAAGACCCCAGCCAGTGCCCGCCCTCATAGCTGTCACCTACCAGGTTGGGAAGGGAGTAGTTCGCGTGTTCGTTGGCTAGGTTTTTGAGGTGGCTGTATTCGGCGGGGTATTGTTGGGCTAAACCGTAGAGGACCCAGGCGCGACTGAAGTTGAGCCCGTCGAGATGAACGAGTTTGCCGTCGGTGCGGTCAGATACTTCACCTACCGGTAGGGTGTAGCCTGCCTTGGTGAGGGGCGGAAGGAATTCGGCCAACCAGGAGTGGAAGTCACTGGCTGGCAGGACCCGGCGCATAATGTCGATCTCCTCTAGGCAGGGACTCAAAAAATCGTACCCACCTGGTTCCCAGGAGATGGGACAATTTTTATCCGTTAGGTAAAAACGGCGTGCGGTACGGTCGATTTCGGTGAGTAGTGCGCTATTACCGGCAGCCTTAGCGTAGTCATGGGCAAAGGTGAGACCGAAAGCTGTATTGGGATGTTCGCCGGTACGGATGGCGTAATTTAGCCTGGGAAGAAAATCAAGGTAGCGGACGACGATCAGCGCGGTAAGTGGCTGTAGGTTGTTGCTTAATTCTTTTGCCAAGGGGTCCTCCCAACGCGACAGCTCCTCGTCGAGCTTTAACAACCAGGCCCAGCCATAAGTACGCTCGTAGCTTTTATTATGTGTTCCTTTAAAGTAGGCGAGTTCAGCTTGAATGTTGGCTGCGGAGAGGTTGGTTTGTAGCATCTGGCGGGCCTCGTCAGCTCGTTTCAGGTTGGGATATTTCCGCAGCAGGGATACCAAAGACCAGTGCCCATGCACGGCGCTGTGCCAGTCGAAACAACCATAAAACGCGGGATGCAGCGCACTGGGTTCCCCCAGGTCTTCCTTGCTGCCGATTGTTTGGCCCAGCTTGTTGGGGTACTCATGCTGGATGCAGGCCAGCGGCAAATCTGCTAGTCGATCAGCCTGTTCCAGGGTTAGTTCAGGGGGCGGGGAGGTCATGGCAACGGTATTGGTAGCAGGTGTTTCTTTTTCGGGCGCGGACGCAGGTTCCGTGCAAGTAGTAAGGAGCAGGGGAAGGGCAAGCAGCAGGTATCTCATGGCACGAAATTAGTTCATCGTAATTTACCGGACCTCTCAATTTTCAAATCAACCGAATATGGTCACCTGCTACGTCCGTTACATCATCGATCCTTATCAGTTAGCGGAATTCGAACACTATGCTAAATTGTGGATACCCCTTGTCCGTAAATTCGGCGGTATCCACCACGGCTACTTTTTGCCTTATGAAGGGGCCAATAACTTGGCGTCCTGCCTTTTTAGCTTTGATTCTTTGGCGGCCTATGAGCGTTATCGGACTGATAGTATGCAGGATGCAGCATGTATCGCTGCCTACGACTATGCCGTGCAAACCAAGTGTATCGTCAGCTATGAACGATCGTTCATGCGACCAGTGTTGGACTGATTTGCTTAAAAAAAGGTTGCCTCCCGTCAATTAAGTCGGGAGGCAACGTAAAATATTGTTCAAAGTGTTGTTCAAAGATGTCCATTTATATCACCACTACGAGTGGTTGAGCGGTAGCTGTTCTAAGCGTTAGATTAGAGGACTGGAATGGTTACTGAAGGGGTGCACTAAAAAGCGAAATAGCCTTTGTTCCTATTACTCTACTAAGGTACGTGGTAAAGACTCGACTTGGATCACTTGTGAGTAAATAAACTTATACATATGGGTAAAAGTACCTATTGGTTTTGACCGGCTGCCAGCACAAACTGTCGCACTACGGCCTCACTGGTTACTTGCCGCTCGTATTCTGGTAGGCCGGGGATGCCCATATAAACCGCTGGGTTCTGATGTTGCATACGGCTGGTCTGCGTATCGAAGGCAGTGGCATGGAACTCCTTAACGCCGGTAGCGGCAATAACCCGGGCTATGTTCTCCGGTAGAATTCCGCAGCCAGGGAGGATGCCGATACGGCCTGCGGACTGTTCAACGAGTTGTTTAAGTACTTGCATTCCTTCTGGTACAGTGGCCGCCTGACCGGAGGTTAGCACCCGGTCGACTCCCAGCTCAATAAGTGTTTCCAAGGCCATGAAGGGATCTAGTGCAACGTCAAACGCGCGGTGAAAGCAGACGGCGAGGTCGTTCCCTGCTTCTTCTACCAATCGTTGCACCTGCGGCCGCGCCACCTTACCATCATGTTCCAACATCCCGAATACTACGCCGGTAACGCCAATGCCACGCAAATTTCGGATGTCTTGCGCCATCACGTCTAGTTCCCGTTCGGTGTAGTCGAAGTCTCCTCCCCGGGGCCGAATCATGACCATGATGTCAATGTCTATGGCGTCCCTGCAGGCCTGCACCATGCCCAGGCTAGGGGTGATGCCTCCCTCCACCAGGGCCGCGCAAAGCTCCACGCGGTCGGCACCTCCGCGCACTGCGGCTAATGCTCCGTCAACGGATTGGAGGCATACTTCAAACTTTGGAAAGGAGGGGGTCATGGTTTCGAGTTATCTAGTTATTGGGGTATCATGGTATCGAGTTGTCTGGTTGCTGGGTTGAGAACTGGATAACCCGACAACTTGATAACCTGATACTATTCTTTTGGCGCTTCAATCTTGTAATCCGGCACAAACATCTTATTCGCAATGTCATTGGTCTGCACGGCGTAATCAAATCCGGATTGAAGGCAGAAGGAACCAGTTTCACCGGCCTTGTTCAGGGCGATGAAGCCGACCTGAATTTTCTTCCAGTCGGGGTTTTTACTGATCACACGCTCGACTGCAAGGCGACAGGCATCCGTTGGAGAATGCCCCTGCCGCATAAGCTCAACGACTAAAAAACAGCCGCAGGCCCGGATGACGGCCTCGCCCCAGCCGGTAGCGGTAGCACCACCTACTTCGTTGTCTACATACAAACCGGCGCCGATGAGCGGGGAGTCACCTACCCGGCCATGGTATTTGAAGGCCGCGCCGCTGGTGGTGCAGGCCCCGGCCATATCACCATTCTTGTCGAGCGTCAACAGGCCAATGGTGTCATGGTTTTCTACGTTGATGGGCGGACTATAATCCGGGTTTCTTGTTTTCCATTTTGCGAGGGCTTCCCGGCTGAAGTCGGTCAGAAGATCGGTTTCCTTCATGCCCTGACTTAGGGCAAAATCTTTGGCCCCCTGCCCGACGATCATTATGTGTGGCGTTTTTTCCATTACCATCCGCGCCAGGCTAATGGGGTGGAGAATGTCCTGTACTGCCGCAACACTTCCGCAGTCTCCGGCGGAGTTCATGATGCAAGCGTCGAGGGTAATGATGCCGTCCCGGTCCGGAAAGGAACCTATGCCGACGGTATGGACTTCCGGATCAGCTTCGGTCACCATCACTCCCTGTTCTGCGGCGTCTAGGGCCGTGCCGCCGGCAGACAGTACCTCCCAGGCTTTTGCGTTGGCCATCATACCGTGTTGCCAGGTGGAAATAACGACGGGGCGAATAGGGACAACGGTTGGAATAGTTTGTGGGGCGCAGGCGGTTAGGGCCGGTGCTGCCGCCACGGCAACAGGTAGGGTCCGGAGGAAAGATCGGCGATTGGTTAAGTTTGGGATAAGAGAAGAATTTTGAGTGTGCTAGGAGCTTGTCTGAAGGTAAGACGAGCTAAATGACGCTAGAGATAGTGCGGCTTAAAAGTAAACTAAATATACCTATTGGTCAGACGGTGAAGGCGTAAGTTATTTGTACGGCGTCCCTAAGGGGTGCGCCATGGGCGTTCAACCGATTTATGTAGCGTAATTTGTTATTTCAGCGGGGCTTGTCGTACATCTACATATTTACGATAACCTCAACAACCACAGGGCTTGTCGTACTTCTACATATTTACAACAGCCTATTCACAGTAAGCGATTGGTGGAAAGAATCCCCCCCCATTCTATCAAGCTGGTACCTGCATCGTCAAGCAATGCAGCGAACCGTGCTGTTCGATAAACGGGCGACAATCTACCGGAACGATCTTATACTTACCATAGGTCTCCATAATGCTGATGGCCTTAGCGTCGGCAAGCCGACCCGGGTGGTCTTCCGGCATAGCGGAGAAATAGGTGGGCAGAAATAAGGTGCCGTTGCTGATCAGGAAATTGGCGTAGGTGGCCGGTAGGCGGTGCCCATCGGCAGCGAAAATAGCGGGCGGCAGCGGTAAGGCAATAAGCTTAAATGGCTTATGGTGTCGGGTGTAGATGAAGCGAAGATCTTTGCGCATCTCCTTTAAGGAATCAAAGTGATTATCCGTAGGTTCTTCACAGGAGACGTAGGCGATGGTTCGCTCATCAAGCAACCGCGCCAGGGTGTCTATGTGGGCGTCGGTATCATCCCCGGCCAATGCTCCGTCCGTGAGCCAGAAGACATCAGTCTTTTTGCCGAAGTACTTTCGTAATATTTGAGACGCTGCCTCCGGATTGCGCCATTTGTTGCGGCCATCACTCAGCAGGCAGGTGGTCGTGGTCAGCATCGTGCCGAAGCCATCGGATTCAATGGACCCACCCTCTAGTACCAGCTCTACACGCTGGTAACCGTGGTTGGGGAACAGTGTCTTTTGCAGTCGCTTGGGGATTTCATTATCGGCCGTAGCTTCAAATTTTTCGCCCCAACCATTGAAGGTGAAATCCAGCATGATGTGCTTGCCTGCTTTGTCGATTACGGTGATCGGGCCGTAGTCCCTGACCCAGCAATCATCGGTCGGTAGGCTAATCACCTTACCCTGATAACCATCAGCGTAGGCGCCGAAGTGCTCCCGGTCGCTGACGATGAGCAGAACGGGGGTCACCTTCTGGACCGCATTTGCCGCTGCTACCATTGCGGCCGAGGCTGCATGGAGACTTTCCCCCCAATCACCAGCGGCACGGGGGAAAGTGAAGATGACCAGGCGTTGGGGTTCCCATTCGGCGGGTAGACGCATATTTAAGGGGTAGTAAATAGTGGGTAGTCAATAGTGGGTAATAAGTAATCAATAGTGGGTAATAAGTAGTCGGTTACTACCCAATACTTACTACCCACTACCTACTAATTAGCCTAAAACGTCGATGCAGTTGAGGTCCTCAAACGCCTGCTTGAGGCGTGTGCTGAAGGATACTTCAGCCTTGCGGACCCAATTGCGAGGGTCGTAGTTTTTCTTGTTCGGCTTTTCGTCACCATCGGGGTTACCGATCTGCGCTTGCAGGTAGTCTTTCTTCTCCGCTTCGAAAACGCGAACCCCGTCCCAGTAAGCCCACTGCAGGTCGGTGTCGATATTCATCTTGATCGCGCCGTAATCGATGGCTTCCCGGATTTCTGCCTGGCTGGAGCCAGAACCGCCGTGGAAAACGAAGTTGATGGGGTTGTCGGTCTCGATGGAGAGCTTCTCCTTCAGGTATTCCTGGCTGTTCTTCAGGATCTTGGGCGTCAACTCAACATTACCTGGCTTGTAAACACCGTGCACGTTGCCAAAGGCAGCGGCGATGGTGAAACGAGGGCTGATTTTGTTCAGGGCCTGGTAGCTTTCGAATACTTCCTCAGGCTGGGTGTACAGTTTGCTGGAGTCAACACCGGTGTTGTCCACACCATCCTCCTCTCCGCCAGTAACGCCGAGTTCGATCTCGATCGTCATTCCGATCTTAGCCATCCGTTCGAAGTACTTGGAACAGACTTCCAGGTTTTCTTCCAGGGGCTCTTCGCTCAGGTCGAGCATGTGGCTGGAGTAAAGCGGGAAACCACGCTTTTCGTAGAATTTTTCTCCTGCATCAAGCAGGCCGTCGATCCAAGGGAGGAGACTCTTAGCACAGTGGTCAGTATGGAGGATGACAGGAACGCCGTAAGCTTCGGCCATAGTATGCACGTGCATCGCGCCGGAAAGGCCACCCATGATGGCACCTTTCTGCTTGTCGTTACCAAGTCCTTTGCCAGCAAAGAATTGTGCTCCACCGTTGGAGAACTGAACGATGACGGGGCTATTAAGCGCCTTGGCGGTTTCGAGTACGGCATTGACCGTGCTGCTGCTCGTCACGTTGACGGCCGGGATAGCGAATTTGTTTTCGTTGGCGTAGCGGAACAGTTCGCTTACTTCATCTCCGTGAAGGACGCCGGCGCGGAATGATTTCTTTGTCATATTAGTTTTCATTTTGGGGTTGCGCCGCGAAGATAATGGATAGTCTTGTTGCCTGTTAACTTGTTTAGAGATTAGTACTTGTGTTTTCCATTTTCTTAGATGTTTTTACTGTTCCCTCACATTGTATACTGGGCAGTGCTGCTCCACGGCGTCCCTAAGGCATTAAGGGAACTAAGGGCTACACTAAGGAAGGGGGCAGGAAGTAGTTCATAGTCTGTACTTTAGTAGTTCATAGTCGCTGCCGCAGGGGAATGCGCGCTTCGCTCGTCTGCCAGCCCCGGCACATGGGTTTTAGAAAAATGAACCGACCTTAAACCAGACTATAATTCACCGTAATTGTAGATGCTCAAAGCCCTTTCGTACTCCAATGACGGCAACTCTGTGCTTCCTCCGTGCTACCCTCGGTGAGAACATTTAGCTGCTTTAATAGCCGCTGCCACACCCAATTATAGGGCCGGTTCATGTTCCTAATAGCAATTAGCCAGGA
>JBLHRW010000219.1:0-8419 GCA_047626445.1 Neolewinella sp. | reverse complement strand
TACTTTGAGTATCTATTGACCGAAACGATCGCTTAGCTACTCTCCAAATGGCTAAAGTCGAGCTAAGGGACGCCGTACAAATAACTTACGCCTCATTATTCTTAGCCAGATTATCCATATTTGCCCCGCGCGTACGGCCGGTCGAAATATTATAGTGGACTTTACGCATTTTGGAGTAGCTCCGCATGCTTTTGTTGAAGCCCTTGCCGTCGTTACTTACACTCAGAGAGTTTCCACGGCTAACACCCCACGACGCTGCATCTCGCATCGCCTGCTCGGTAGTTCCCATGAAAGTGATTGTCCAGGCTGGTGTACCGGCTTTTTTGTCGGAGATAAGCTTGGTAACAGCGGCTTGGTCGTATTCCTGCGAACTGTTTTCCTGCCCGTCGGTCAGGATGGTCACCAGCACGAAATTCTGTCCCTCCGGGACAAGTTGAAAACCCTGCCCGATAGCGTCAAATAAGGCCGTCATACCCTGGGGCGTGTAGGCGTCGGCCAGTTTTTCCGTTAACTTCTCCGCCTTTTGGGAGTTGACCAATTCCTTGAAATAACACGGGCTGGAAAACTGGGTAACGATGGTGCGAATCTTGGCTCCTCCCAGGGCGATGTCGTCTTTGATCTCCTTGGAAATCATTTTTAGACCGCTGCGAATTTCTTCAACTTTTGGCTCCATCGATCCGCTCGCGTCGATGGTGATCTTTTTCATAGCGCTTTAGTTTTGGTGGTGGGATAAACGTGGCCGACCAAACCGATAACGCTAATAGCCTGGGGGCAATTAGTTAAACGACGATATCTTTGAAGCAGTTAGTTGCACGGGAGGGTTGTTAATGGGAATCAGTTTAATATAGATCCAATAAATTTTAGGCAAACCGGTGACCACGGAGTGGTCTAATCATATTTGCCTCGGGTGAAAGGCCGCGGGCTTTTACCCGGGGCATGAGAAAGGGCATAAACGTTGCGGCGCTGCGCGCCGCCAAATTGCCAGCCCATCCATTACCCTGGGTGCCGGCGTGCCGCCTCACACGGGGCAAAAACGGTTCGACTCCTCCGGAGTCAGGGCGTATATCACTTCCACAACAAAGAAGAGTCCCCATAACTCAAAAACCGAAACCCATTATCCAGCGCATACCGGTAGATCCTCTGCCAGTCATCACCGACGATGGCGGCAACGAGGAGGAGAAGAGTAGAGCGCGGCTGGTGGAAATTGGTGATGAGGCCGTCGGCTAATTGCAGGGTGGCGAAGGGCGTGAGCAGCAATTGGGTATAGCCCGAAATTTGGGACAGGTTATTGTCGACCAGGTAAGTGGCAAGTGCCCGCGCAGCATCAACCGGAGCAACACCCGTGAGTTTCGGATCGTCGGCTACCCACTGATCGATTTCCACGACCGAGCCGGCGTCGGGGATTTTACCGTTAGCAATTTCTGCCCCCAGGTAGAACAAACTCTCCAGGCACCGCAAGCTGGTGGTGCCGACACTGACCACTGGTTTGGCGCTTTCCAGCTGCGCCAGTAGCCGATCGACGAAGGCTTTGGTAACGGTGAAGTACTCCCGGTGCATCGTATGCCCGCCGAGGGTGGGGGCATCCACGGGTTTGAAGGTGCCGGCACCTACGTGGAGGGTGACTTCCTGCCAATCGATACCTCGATGGGTAAGGTTGGTCATTACTTCAGGAGTGAAGTGCAGCCCGGCGGTGGGGGCAGCAACCGACCCTTCGGTTTTGGCAAAGACCGTTTGGTAGCGGTCGTGATCTGAGGCTTCGGCGGAGCGGTTGAGGTAAGGCGGCAGTGGGATGGTGCCCGCTGCTGACAATACTTCTGCGAAGGTGATGGGGGGGCCGCCTGTCGTCCAGTTGAAGGTGACGGCAAAGGTGTTGTCCTGCCGTTCCCCCCGCACTGCTTCGAGGCTGACGGGGTGTCCGTCGATCTCCAGTGGAAGGGTCAAGGCGCCGCGTTTCCACCGCCGGTTACCGCCGATCAATACCTTCCATTGCACCTGCGACCGCGCCCCCAAACTCTGGGCATAATCCACTGGGAGCAGCGGGTCAAGGCAGAAAATTTCAATCGGACGCTTGCCTTCCGCGAGCGGGAAAAACAAACGGGCGTGGATCACTTTGGTCCGGTTACCGATCAGTAAAGTTCCCTCCGGCAACCGGTCAGGTAAGTCGCGGAATACCCCGGTAGAGATCCCTCCATCCCGGTACACCAATTGCTTCGCCTGGTCGCGTTCCGCCACCGGATACCGGGCGATACGTTCGTCGGGCAAATCGTAGTCAAAAATATCGATGGAAAGGTCGCGGGCGTTGGTTGGCATAGAAGAGGAGGACAATGAGACCGCAAAGATAAGTGTAGGTTTTTTTGTTAGCAATGGTCGCTTGAATAGTTCGGTGGAGGGTGTCCCCACCCGAACATGAAGTACTGCGAAGCACAATTACTCCAGGTCAAGCCGTTTGGGTGAGGACTCCCCCAACTAAGGGACGCCGTACAAATAACTTACATCTCCGATTTTTCACGCCAACATGACTAGAGGGGCCAATAATTACCTTTGTTAGACCGGCAAACACCGACGTTTATCGAAAAGGAAAAACGATCTCGGCAATCCTTACGTTCTTTGAGTCCTGTAAAACATTTGAGAAATAAAGTAGTATGTCCAACTTTTTCAAGATACTTTTCGGTTCCTGTTTAGGAACTTTGCTCGCTTTGGGTGGCCTATTTGTTATCGGCATCTCCGCTGTAGCTGGCCTGGCCAGTTCCGGGGAGCAAAAACCTGCGGTGGAAAATAATTCCATCCTGAAACTTGACCTGACCCAGGTGCCAGAATTGACGGGCAACGTTGATGCCAACAGCGGCTTCAGCGGCTTTGAACTAAACATGGACGAAGTTATTGGCGTACATGATGTCATCCGCACCATCGAACGGGCGAAGACCGATGACAACATCAAAGGAATTTACCTGAACAGTGGTATGCAGTCCGGCGGCTTCAGTAAGCTACGGTTGATCCGGGAAGCACTGGCTGACTTTAAGGAGGATGGCAAATTTGTTGTGAGCTACGCACCGTTCTACGAGCAGAGTGCCTACTACCTTTCAACTGCTGCTGATGAGATTTATGTAGGGCCACTTGGCGTTATTGATTTCCGTGGTATCGGAGGCGAAATCATGTTCTATAAGGGTATGATGGAAAAAATTGGCGTTGACGTAGAGATCTTCTACGCCGGTCAATTCAAAAGTGCTACCGAGCCATTCCGCCGCAAAAACATGAGTGATCAGAGCCGTGAGCAAGCTCGCGAATACCTGGGCGCTATGTTCACCTTTATGGTAGACGACATCGCGGAAGCACGGGGACTATCCTCCGCCGACATCCGCAGCCGGGCTAACACTATGGCCGGTTGGAAAGGCGAGGAAGCCGTCACCAGTGGCCTGATCGACGGCATCAAGCGCCGCAGTGAAGTTGACACCCGCCTACGGGAACTTGTTGGCTTCGAGGCTGACGAGAAGCTGAAAACCATCTCCCACGAAAAATACTTTGCCGCCCGGATGAGTAAACTGAAGGGACGCGGTAACAGCGAGGTCGCGGTACTGATCGCCGAAGGCTCCATCATCGACGGTAAAGGCGCTAACGGCAGTATTGGTGATACGAAGTACGTAAAGGAACTAGAACGCCTGACCGAAGACGACGACGTAAAGGCGGTTGTTCTCCGCGTCAATAGCGGCGGTGGTAGTGCCAGTAGTTCCGAAAATATCTGGTACGCAGCAGAGCAGCTTAAGGCAGCGGGTAAGCCATTTGTCGTTAGCATGGGCAGTGTGGCGGCTAGTGGTGGCTACTACATCGCAGCCGGTGCGGACTCCATCTTTGCCGAGCCATCCACCATCACCGGTTCCATCGGTGTATTCATGATGTTCCCACAAGACGACGGCTTGATGAGTAAAATAGGCATCACTCTTGACACCGTCAATACCGCTAAGCACGCCAACGGATTTTCGCCCTTCCGCCCACTGGATGAAGAAGAGCGTGCCGTCCTACAGCAGCGTACCAAGGCCATTTACGCGACTTTCTTACAGCGCGTTGCCGACGGCCGGGACATCCCGCTGGAACGCGTAAAAGAAATTGCGCAAGGCCGGGTCTATGCCGGTAATCGTGCGCTTGAGCTCGGCCTGGTCGACCGGCTCGCCGGCCTCGATGAAGCCATCGCCAGTGCCGCTCGGATGGCCAATCTCGATCCCGACGACATCAGCGTTGGGCACTACCCCAAAATTAAGCCGCCGCTGCAGCAACTCATTGAGGACCTCCTGGGGGAGGACGTTGCCAAAGGCTTCGGCAACGCCATGTTGAAGGACCAACTTGGTGACAAAAATTACGAATACTTCCAGATGATGAAGGAAGTGACCCAGTCGCAAGGCGTACAGGCCCGGATGCCGGTGAAGATTAATTTCTAACGGACCCTAACCAATCATCGCCCTCAACATCTTAGCTGATGTTGGGGGCGCTGGTGTTTTGGGCGGGGCCGCTGGTGCAAAGGGAGGTTGAATGGAGTAATGGTAGCCCTGCTGATCATCTCTGGGGTTTAGCCCAACGTCCTCTTTCTCCGCGCAACTCCTCTTCTCTTTCTTCTCCGCGCGAGAAGTATAAAAATTCTCGCGCGGAGAAGAAAGAGAAGAGGAGAAACGCGGAGTTTATATTTGATACACCGCCTTTATAAGTACTCGGGACTACTCGCGTCAATTCCCCTGTAGGTAGAAAAAGAGAGGATGAAATCACTCTCGAAGCCGATGGCTTGGGGCTCAAAAAAAGGTCCCCTTGTATGCCGGAAAAAGATCGCATTGGAGAGCCATGAATGCTTCTTCTCCTTCTGGGCTTATCATCAATTCATCGGATTTAGGATACTTCTGGTAATTTATCATCCGTACGTTCCCGCAGGTAAAACAGATGGTGAATAGGTTGCTGCTACGGCCTTCCGCATCATAAGCTTGTACTAGGAAGTGAGGCGTATGGCAAAGAACACCATAGGCTACGAATCCATCGGATGTTGTGCTATAGTCAGGTAGCCTATAGTTACGGCCTGCCAATAAGGTGGTAACGGCAGCCTGGGCGGCCTCTCGGTTCAACTCAATACTATCCAACACTTCGAATGTATAGTTCCCTGCAGAGTCGAGTACGTAATCAACGTACGGCCCGAAGATGGCCGCGCGGGCGGAGGTGATTTCTTCTACCTTGAAATTGGAGACAGGCGGTACGGGTTTATTACACCCCGACCAGGCAAAAAACAACAATAGGATAATGATGATTCTCATGTGGATAGGTTGATAAAACGCAGTAATTTTTAATAAAGATGCAACCCCCGCTCACTTCGGTGGTTTCCTCCCCAACGGACCAATAATCCAACAGTCCCAAAATCCCAACAAGTGAAGCACGTCTCCGAACTAACCAATCTCCTTAAGCTCGAACGCATCGAAGTCAACCTCTTCCGCGGAGAATCCCGCACAGTAGGTTCTCCCCGCGTATTCGGTGGGCAGGTAATGGCCCAGGCGCTCAGTGCCGCCATGCGTACGGTGCCGGAAGATCGGTTCGTTCATAGCTTTCACGGCTATTTCGTTTTGCCGGGGGACCTGGAAATTCCCATTATTTTTGAAGTAGATCGTATTCGCGATGGTGGCTCCTTCACCACCCGCGCAGTCAAGGCCATCCAGAACGGTAAGGCCATCTTTCACCTTACGGCCAGCTTTCACCTGGACCAACCTGGCTTCGATCACCAGGCGGAGATGCCCAAAGTGCTGGGCTATGACGAACTCGTCAGCTACGATGGGATGGCCAAGCAGTTCGGCGACAAGTTACCCGAAAATATCCGCCGGATTCTAAGCATCGAAAGGCCCATCGAATTCCGGCCGGTAGAGTTCCTTAATCCCTTTGCCAGCGAGGTGTACAAGCCGGTCCGTAATGTCTGGCTGCGCGCCAAAGGTGAAATTCCCGCCGATGCCCGCCGGGAGCACGAATTGGTCCTGGCCTACGCCAGCGACTACAACCTGCTGACCACCGCCCTGTTCCCTCACGGCAAGGCCATCGACCATCGTAACCTCCAGATCGCCAGCCTCGACCACGCCATGTGGTTCCACCGGCCTTTCCGGGCCGACGAATGGCTGCTCTACAGCGTCGATAGCCCCTCGGCCAGCGGCGCCCGTGGGTTCACCCGCGGCCACATCTGGGACACGGAGGGTAAACTCGTAGCCTCTGTCGTTCAGGAAGGGTTGATGCGGGAGGTGAGGGCAAAATAAGGCGGTCAAAAATCGTGGTTTATTTATTTCCCATCCCTAAGAAGTAGACGGGGTGTAACGCTACTCCTTCTTGTCAGCCTTATTGAAAAAGAGGGCATTGCCCGCAGTCCGGATACCTCGCAATAATGCCCCGGAGACCTCAATGTCAATTAGTTCCGTTGGATGTTTATTGGTCAATTTTAACCTGTCACCCGACTGCTTCACGGTAAGGGCTGACCTGGCAGCAGGACTGGCAAATACGATGACCTCACGGGGAGCATCGGAGTAATTCAAGTACAACCGGATATTTCCTTTGACCAATAGCTTATGGAGTGCCGTAGCGTCCAGAGTCGTGGTGGTTCGGCCCGGAGTGCCCATTCCCCAATTGTCGGGCAATCCGGTGTTGACCAAAGGCACCCCGTGAATTCTAGTAATATTGTCTTCGTCCAGGGTAATAGGGGGGCCTAATCTGCCGATGAGCGGCTGATTGTTATCCATTGTCGATAGGGGGGGGCTAACAGGCCGATGAGTGGGTTGGTGAAGGAGTCAGTACCAGGCAGGTGCAGCAATAGCCCTTTTTCTTCCCGGCTCCAGAACGTTATATTAGGTGCAATGACACGTTTAAGGGCAAGGCTCATAGCAGGATACTTTTAGCACTCATCAGTAATGCCGTCGAAGTGTTGAAAAGCCGTCAACAAAATATCCTGCACCAAATCACGAACGTCGCACTTGCCGAACGCCGCCGTGGTGCAGTAGCGCAGCAGGGCGTCGTGGCATTCGGCGTAAGCAGCCAGGAATTCGCGTTGTTTGTCGGTGGGTACCGGCATAAGAAAGTGGTTGATTAGTACAGTGTAATCTAAGTTCTTACCACTTATCCGCGATGCCTTTTACCGCTTGGCAGCGTTGCTTACCTCCTCACTTAGCTACGGCTAAGCTCCGGTGTAAGCGTCTCGCCAGGCGGCAAAATTCATCAGCGCCTAAGATGGCAGAACTTAAATTAGACTGTACTGTGGGATAGTCGCCTCAACCCATAAAAGGTAACGCGGGGGGGGAGTCAAATAGTCAAACAGTAGCTGCCGCATGGCTCAGCTCGCTTCGCTCGGTTTTTAGTCCGAGAATGCGGCTCTGCCTACTTGAGGAGTAGCTGTAATTCACGAACGAAGTGAGCGGAGGCGAACTACTTGACTAAAAGGCGGCAGCCGCTACGAACGAAGTGAGCAGAGCCGTACTACCGACTATTGACTATAAACTAATCTACTCCCCCTTCTGATCCAGCAACAGCGAGGCCAGTTCCGGATTCGTGATCGTGATCGTGCCGGTCGTCTCGTCGACGTTGATGTTACCGTCGCGGAAATGGTCCTTGGTGCAGCTGAGGCTCATGCCACCGAAACCGGCCTTGAGGTAAAATTGCTTTCGCAACGAACGTTTGTCTACCCGGAAGCCTTCGTCGAGGGTGCCATCACCTTCCGCCAGCATGTCCTGCAACGGCTTTTCGTTGCCGTAGAAGAACTCGTCGAACTCTTTGGCGCGAATGGTTTGTTGCGGCTGCTTGGCGGCGTACTTTACCAATGCTTTTTCGAAATCGCCTTCATTCATGGCGAAGCCATTCTCCCGGTCCTTTGGGACGGGTAATTCCTCCACCATTTCGAGGAAGTTCTGGGTCAGTTCGGCGCTCGTTTCCGGTCGGTCGAGGCCAACCCAATCAGTAAAATATTGGCTGATGCTACTCTGGGTGCGGGCGTGGCGGATCATCTGTACGTTCCGGCCCTTTCCAGCGAGCAAGCGCACGGCCATGGCCATGTGGTCGACGTCGAGGTATTGGGTAGTCGTTAGTTTCAGCGCTTCTCCAGCCTCGTCGGCCACGAAGATCATCCCCGGTGTTTCCCGGATTAGGAAGATGCCGAGCATCCGCTGTTCTTCCATCGTGTAATCGGCGTAGAGCAGGTAGCCGCCTTTTGCGCCGGTCACGCCTTGCAGGCTTTGCTGCAATACCACCATCGTATCGTTGCTGAAGGTTAGGAAATGTTCCCGGTCACGCCCTTCCATCAACCAGGTTTCGTAGTAGGCGGGGAAGAGGCTTTCGTCGGGTCCGGCGAGGAAGCCCTGCAACAGGTCGTTCTTACGTTCGAATATCTGATCGAGCCTTCCGATCAGTTCAATCGACTGTTCGGTAATGT
>JBLHRW010000218.1:0-8421 GCA_047626445.1 Neolewinella sp. | reverse complement strand
GCAAGCGACCCTACAACCTGCAACGGGAGCGCAAGCGACCCTGCAACCTGCAACGGGAGCGCAAGCGACCCTGCAACCTGCAACGGGAGCGCAAGCGACCCTGCAACCTGCAACGGGACCCTACAACCTCCAACTCTTATTATCTTTGCACCTATGCAACGATTCCTCCACCTGTCCCTAAGAACCGGCCTCACTCTGCTGTTAATTGCCTGCTTTCTGCCCTTAACCGCGCAAGGCCTTGCTGGGGCAAGGAACCAGGACCGTGCCCTGATGGTCAACCTTGGCTACGGCCCCTACTCCAGTGGAGGTGACCTATTGGACCGGTTCGGTAACGGCTGGTCGCTTGATGGCGGGCTCTATTGGATACCCGCCAAAAACAATCTTGAACTCGGCGTACGGGTACAGTACGGATTTGGTGATCAGGTAAAAGAAGATGTGCTTTCAGGCCTTCGTACCCGAGAGGGTTTCGTGATCGGAAACCAGCGGGAACCAGCCGATATTCAACTTCGCCAACGGCAACTGTTCATTGGTCCCAGCCTTGGGTACACTTTCAACCTTGGCAAAAACAAGCGGGCGGGCATTCACGTGAAGACCAGTGTCGGCTATTTCTTCCACCGCATCCGGTTGCAACAGGACCCCGTGCAGGGAGTTCCCCAGGTAGCCGAAGAGCTTGAGCCCGGTTATGACCGCTTGACCGGAGGGTTGGCCGTTCATCAATTCATCGGCTTCCAGCAACTGGCCCTCGACCGACGGCTCAATTTTTATTTTGGCGGGGAAATTACCGCGGGCTTTACCAAAGCGCTGCGAAAGTTCGACATCCCCACCGGAGCGGCTCCCTCAGCGGATGGTCGGACCGATTTGCTCCTTGGCCTGAAGGCTGGCCTGATCATTCCTTTCTACTTTGGTGAAGGGCGGCAGATTTTTTACTAGTTCCCTGCATGCAAACCTTCCTCTATTACCTGGCCATCTCCACTTACCACCTCGCCATCCGTTTGGCGGCAGTCTTTGGCGTAGAGCAGGCAAGACTTTGGGTAAAGGGAAGGCAAGACCCTGCTTCTTCTAACCTTCCCCTGCACCTGCGGCCGCGCCAAAGAAAAAATCCGCTCCTCTGGATGCATTGCGCCAGCCTCGGAGAGTGGGAACAAGGGCGCCCCGTGCTCGAGGCCCTGCGTCGGGAGCTCCCTGAGCATAAGGTATTGCTTACATTTTTCAGCCCCAGCGGCTACGTGCGGTGTAAAGACAGCGAGGCGGCAGATTTCGTCTGTTACCTGCCCCCCGATGGCCCTGGCCGTGCCAATAAATGGATAGAAGACGTTCAACCCGACCTCGCCATATTCGTGAAGTACGAATTCTGGTTCTTCCACCTTCGGGCCCTACACCGGGCCAATGTCCCCACCTTTCTGGTCGCCGCAAGTTTCCGCCCCAACCAACCTTTTTTTCGGCCATGGGGAGGCTGGTGGCGAGAAATGCTCCACTTTTTTTCCGCTATTGCCGTGCAGACGCCCAACGACCGGGACTTGCTCTCTGCCAAGGGCCATTATCCCAATAATAACATCGTTGTCGCCGGTGATCCGCGGATGGACCGCACCCGGCAGTTGGCCCAAATACCTTTTTCGGATCCCATTCTGGGAGCGTTCACTGAAGCTGCCGACGTGACCATCATCGCAGGATCGGTTTGGCCCCCCGACGTCGAGATGTGGCAAGCCATCTGGCACAAACTCCCCAATAATTGCCGGCTTCTGCTGGCTCCCCACCAACTCCATGAGGAAGAAATCACCTCCTGGGCCACTTCGTTCAAAGCCTTGCGGTACACCAAAACGGATGTGCCCTCCGCCCCAACCAGCCGAGTGATGCTCCTCGACACCATCGGCCTGTTGAGCCGTGCTTATCGCTACGGCGACCTCGCGTACATTGGCGGCGCTTTTAAAACCGGCCTACATAACACATTGGAGCCGATGGCCTATGGTCTTCCCGTACTATTCGGCCCAAAACACCATAAATTTCCCGAAGCCGGAGCTGCCATTCAACACGGGGGAGGATTCTCGGTACAAACCCCGGAAGAACTCCTGCGTGTGCTCGAACAGCTTATGGGCCCCGATTCACGGAGGTCAGCCTCCGAGGCACAGCAGCAACTAAGCGATCAATTAGCCGGTGCCGGAGAGCGGACCAGCAGCAGCATCATGAAACTGATTAACCTTGGTTCCCGTTAGTATAAGCATGAATCAGTCCAGCCGAAATTTGCTATCTAGTGGACCAACTGCCCGCTTATTGCTTTTCCTGTTGCTGTTGAGTAGCCAACTGCTATTGTCACAATCAACAGGTGGTGATGCAAGCCATAACAGTCCTCGAGGTGCCTTACACGTTGCTTTTGAAAAGGGCAACCTCATGGTCGCCCTTTCCGGGGTGGAGTGGCGCCCGGGGCTCAACATGGCTGTGGCATCGCTCGAAACCGGAAAAACCATTAGCCTCAATGTAAGCCTGCTGGCCAATACCAATTATGTCTTTATTGCCGCTACAATAGATAACGGTGACGACACAGATCTTTACCTCCGCGACTCTTCTGGCGTGATCGTTAGTGAAGATCAGGAACCGGATGCCACGCCGATTCTTGAGTTCCGAACAGCGCGCGCCGGTATTTATCAGTTACAGGTCCACCTGGTTAGTTCCAAACGCCCCCGAAATTTTGTAGCGCTTAGTTTACTTCGTAGTGGCGGTCGGTCTATTATCGAAGGGGAGTATCAAGAGGTGGCAACTTCCTTTTTTAATTCCGTCGACGATGTTAAAAAAGCCTACTTCGAAACACGATGGCAGGCCACTCCTACCCAATGGTGTGCCTTTGGCTATTCCTTATCCGAGAATGAGGGCAGCTCACTTCTTGGGCTTCGCCCTGGTCCTGGGCAAAAAATTATTGCTGCCTCCGGAAGCCAGAACCTTCGGAAGATTGACTTATATTTAGCTAATGAAGCGCAGCAAATTATAGCCATGGATAATGGTCCCGATGCGTTTCCTTTAATTTCCTATGATACTCCGGCGGGTGCTTCCTTAGACCTTCGGGTCGAAGTTGAACGGGGCAAAATTCCATCTTTCCTGCTCGTCGGTATTCTTGAAAAACAGTAAACCCGATCGTCAGCCTTCTCTCGGTCACAAACTCCTTACCAATGGGCAAAGTCCTTAAAGTCATCGAAGTACTCAGCGAAAGTGGCACCAGCTACGAAGACGCCATCAAGAACGCCGTTGAGTCTACCTCAAAATCTGTGCGTCACATCCGTTCCGTTTACATCAACGAGCAATCTGCAACCGTCAAAGACGGTAAAGTCGACAAGTTCCGAGTCAACGTAAAGCTCACCTTTGAAGTAGACGTATAAACGATTAAGGGATGGGGATTAAATAAAACGTGATTCTTTGACCTGCCGCTTTTGTTCTCACCCTTCTTGAAAAATTCTTTGCATAGCCATAGCTACGGAAAGAATTTTTAAGTGCGGTGAGGGCAAAATAAGGCGGTCAAGAAGCATGGTTTATTTATTTCGCGTCCCTTAGGGACGCCGTGCCGGAATTACTTCCCGGGACGGCGTTCTTATATAGTAGGTCGGGTATTTATTTGGAAGCTAGCCGCTTCATCAGGCGATCAATCTTGGCTTCCTGACCATTTTCATACCTGCTGAATTGCTGGACAATCTCCCCCGTTCCGTCAAGTATGTACATTTGGGGGATACTCTGAAAGCCCAAAGCTTCTTGTAACTGGCCATTAGTATCTATCAGAATATTGTACTTCCAGCCTTTACGGCTCACTAATGGTTTAATCCGGTTCATCATATAGCGCTTATCAATGCTGATGGCAAGGAACTGTGCGCCGTATTTGTTCTCCCATTTGTCGAGGTAAGATTTCATATGATCCAGCTCCATATGGCAAGGCTGGCACCAAGTGGCCCAAATAGCAATTATCGTAGGCTTTCCGTTACCCACGTATTCTGAAAGTGCAACGGGCCGCTGATCGACGGTAATCAAGTCCGGAGTAGGGAAATTCTTCTGTGCCATTAGGCTGCCGGTAAAACAGAGCATGACCAAGGGAAGGAAAAAATGCTTAAACATAGTAAGGTTGGTTTGCGCGATGAAAACGGCGCCAGGTAGTCTTTTTGTTATCCCAAGGTAGGTTATAATTATCTTAATCTATTGATGGCCCCGGGCTCGCGTCCGTGCCCCCCCTCCGAAACGCTTCAACACGTTCGCTCAGCGAACGATTCGAGCTTACCCCACCGTAGTGGCGAGGGCAAGCCTCACCACTACGAAACTTAAGTTACACTGTTAGCAGCCTCTCGGAGCGTTCAGAAGTGCGGCACGAATGCGGGTGCGATGCTCAAAACATAAAAGCAAAAACGGTCATCCCCTACTTGGGAGATGACCGTTTTTTTGTAAAAGTCTCGGAAGTGATGTCCGTTCTAGAAGTCGTTGATGGAACGCCCCGTGTAAGACATTACGTTACGGAAACCGACGTAAGACTTAGTAGTATCCTGGTATTCGTAGGTACGGGTGCCGTTCTGGAGGAAGAAGCTAACGTCTTTCCAGCTACCACCACGGACTACCTTACGCTTGAGTGCGATGGGGTCGTCGTCTAGGGCGTTGTAGCGAATATCCGGGTTAAAGTCATGGATGAAGCTACCAGCATTTTCGTTGAACTGGGTGATGGTCCATTCCGCAACGTTACCAGCCATATTGTAGAGGCCGTAGTCGTTGGGGTAGTAAGCATCAGCGGCTACGGTGTAGGCACCGCCGTCATCGGGGTAATTACCACGACCAGGCTTGAAGTTAGCCAGCAGACAGCCTTTGGTGTTACGAATGTAAGGTCCACCCCATGGGTAGGGAGCATTTTCCTTACCACCACGGGCAGCATACTCGAACTCGTATTCGGTTGGCAGGCGGTACTCCTCAATGAGCTCGTCATTGTAGGTGTTCCACAGGGAGGTACGCCAGTAACTAAAGGCGCGGGCCATGTGCCAATCAACACCAACGATTGGGTAATCGTCGTAAGCAGGGTGAGAGAAGTATCTGCGGGCCATTGGCTCGTTATAGCTGTAGGCAAAGTCACGGACCCAAACCAAGGTGTCGGGGTACATATTGACTGTTTGCTCTGTGATGAAGGGGCTCATACCTTCTCCGCTGCGGCCCTGAGGGCGTGCGCGGGCTGCAGCACCCCAGTCAGCTTCTTTGTAGGTATACTCGTAGAGGTTGGTATTCACCTGACGCTTACCGGCAAACGTTTCGTCCAGCCAGAGGTCGGCCAGCGTTTCGTCGCTGTAGTCAAGTTCCATTTCCCAATCGATGTTACCGTTTTCGTCGAAGTCTCCCATCATATCGTGAGCGATGGAATCCCGAACCCAGTAAATGAACTGGCGGTATTCGTTGTTGGTAATTTCCGTATCGTCCATAAAGAAGCCATTAATCGTAATGGCTTTAGGACGTTGGATGAATGTTCCCGAAATATCCTGATCACTGTTACCGACGTGGGCAGTACCCGGTGGAACGTAGACCATGCCATACGGCAGGATGCCTTTCCAGTCAGGGCGATCAAGAGCGCCAACAAGTTCACCGGTTTCGCGGCTACCACAGCTGGATAAGGAGAGGGCCATAAGGGATGCGGCCAGGAGGAGGTAAATAAAATTCTTCATTAAAAGACCCGAGTTTTTCCTCTTAAGTTTTCAAAAGCGTTGCAAAGATATACGAGTTACAGTAGCTAAACAACTTTCCGGGCAAGTTGGAAAGGTTTTAACAGCCAGTAAGGCAGGTACCCGACGGAAACGATCAATCTTCCTGTCGTAGTATTAAAGTTGGCACCTAAACCAACTTTTAACATAATATCCTACTCTTTGGCGCGCGGATAAAAGATAACCGGGGGAAGGGTTCCGGCTCCTATGCGCTGTCGCAGGTTGTATTTAAGGCTAATTTCATGGCTTCCGTTCTGCACGGTGCGCAGCGGAGAAAGCGTGACATCATAGGCATAAGCCATCGATACCTTCTCGTTGATATTGAGTCCGGCCATAACAACCACAGCATCGGCGGTCGGCCCACTGTATCCTCGGTAGGCTGCTCCGGCAAAAATATTTTCGCGAAAGTGGAAAGTAGCTCCCACGGTAGTCTGGTGCTGCGTCCCGTCACTTACGGCGTACAGCATCGGGAACAGTTCCCAGTTGCGTACCAGGTCAAACTTCAGCCGCAGATAAGCGTGGTACTCCCGGTTAAGGACATAATCTACCCCGGGAAAGGCAATGACTGCCGCGTTGAGGTTTCGGGCAGACAGGCCGCCTTCAATTTTATCCGACTGATAAAAGATGCCCGCACCCAGCGAAAGGGAACTGTTATCCACCGCGCCAGTTGGCAGTAAATCATCGTTGTGAATGATCGTATTCGGATCTTCGTAAGACCCGTCGGGCGTACGTAAAATACTTCCATCCAGGCCGAGCTGCATCATTTTGGCCGACAGCCCTACCGACCAAACCGAGGCACCCCGGACCAATTGGTAGTTATAGGAGAAGCCAAAGCTGTTCAGTTGACGAGCGCCGAGCTGATCGCGCTCTACCTCAATTCCAAAGCCGCTGCTCAGGTAATAAATCGGTAAATGCGCACTTAACCGCTGCCCCACTGGCTGCCCGTCCAGGCCAGCCCACTGGGTTCGGTAAGCTCCGGTAATACTCAGCGAGTTGTCAAGGCCGGCGTAGGCCGGATTAAATTGTACGGGATCCTGCCAGGGCATGCTGTATTGAGCGAATTGCTGCCCCTTCAATAGGAAGGCCAGCATCAACAGGGGAAGCACAAAAAGTATTCGTTTTGCCATTGGGTCCGGTTTTAAAGAAGCCGATTGCCTCCTAGATAAAGAGGTAACGGACAAAATGCGCTACTGGTTTTCAATAACGAAGCGTTGGAGTACACGGGTAATATAACGGATAATCATAAGGGGAACGTCTTCACCCAGTGTTTCGGTCGCTACAATCAGCAACACCAGTCGGTAACACGACAGGAAAGGCCTGCTGCTTTGATGCATGGTTTGACGAAGATGCATAATGTGGCGCGGTCGCAGGTGCAAAAAAAGAATAAGAGAAGGAGTGAATGGCTGCCGCTGTTGCCACTCCCTGCGCTGCGCTTGTTCGCCCGGTGAATGCCCTAAGGGCTGCGCACGGTGCTTGCGGCAGCTATTCAAGATTCTCTCCTTCATCATTTTTTTGTACCTGCGGCCCCGCCCAAGCAGCCCTCCGCCCCGGAAAATGCTTCACTCGTAGAAGAAATGTTCCCGTCTACCGGTGGGCTTCTACATTCGCTCTTAACAGATAAACAAGCTATGATTTCCGCCTTTTCCCGTGCCTTCGCCGAAACTTTTCGTAATCTACGCACTAATTTTTTCCAGACCTTCCTGTCCGTCCTCGGCATTATCATTGGCGTTGGTGCCCTGGTGGCCATGCTGGCCATGATTGACGGGCTGGAGGCGTACGCTAAAGAGCAAATCTCCGAAGGCAGCTCCCTTGAAAACCTACTGGTTCGTGCCAATACTGGTACGCGAATCGATGGGATCTACACTGAACGAGATACAATTGCCACCATTGATGAAGCCCTGGTCGCCAAATTGATGGATGCTCTGCCCTACGCGGCCACCACGCAGCTGACTTACAACAACTCCACCATCGGGTATACCTCCGACAGTACGAAGATGGGACTGCGATACCAGGCCTTCAGCCTACCCCACATGGTTCCCACCCAAGACAGTCTGCTACTATACGGCCGCTACCTGACGGAAGCAGATGCAGCATCCGGAGCACGACTGTCCATCGTGGATGAAACCGTGGCTAGCCGAATCGTTGGCGACAGTGGCTCGGTCGACCAAGCCATCGGACAACACATCTACTTATTAGGCGACTCCCTGGCCGTGGCCGGCATCGTGAAAGCCGACGATCCGGAGACCCTCTTCATCGGTTTCCCGCTGTCAACGCTGACGCGCCTGGCCGACGCTTCCACCCCCCATCCCACCCTTAACATTGCCCTTGCTGACGTCAATAAAGTGCTCGCCGCCCAGAAGTTCACCGACGCCTGGATGAAGCGGCAGTTTGCCGACATCTCCAAACCGACCGAAAGCTTCACGCGCACGGGCTACCTTGAACAGTTGGCACAGGGCGTCCTGGTCTTCCGTCTGGTGATGGGCTTCCTGATTGGTATTGCCGTAGTCGTCGGCGGTGTAGGTGTGATGAACGTATTACTGATGTCCATCTCCGAACGCACCCCGGAAATCGGCATTCGTAAGGCCGTAGGCGCCAACCGGCGGAACATCATTACGCAGTTTTTATCAGAATCCGTTGCCATCTCCGCTATCGGTTGCTTTTTCGGCGTGTTTCTTGGTATGGCCGTAGCTTTAATTGCAGCACCCATCCTCAATTACTTTGT
>JBLHRW010000217.1:0-8440 GCA_047626445.1 Neolewinella sp. | reverse complement strand
ATTAACGGATTCGAAGCTGGCGATCGTCAAGTGCTACACTTCGGTGCCGTCAGCTCCGCCTTCCACGTTTGGGTCAACGGCCGCTACGTTGGCTACAGTGAAGGCAGCCGTACGCCGGCCGAATTCGACATCAGCGACCTGGCCAAAGCAACCGGCAACTCCGTGTACGTCGAAGTATACCGCTACAGCTCGGGCTCCTACCTCGAAGACCAGGACCACTGGCGGCTGAGCGGCCTGCACCGCCAGGTGTACGTGCAGAGCACGTCCTTCGAATACCTCTCGGACCTGTTCGCCAAGCCAACGCTGAAAGACGATATGACCACCGGCCACCTGAAGGTCGAACCCACCATCCATTTCCGCGACCCGGCAAAGGTCAAAGACTGGACCTTCGAGGTGCAGCTGTACGCCCCTTCCGGGCGCGCGGTGTTGCCGGCGGCTAAATCGGTTTCCCTCAACCCTATCCCAGACTTTTACAAACGAGGTGCCTACCGCAATCCTTATGGCGTCCATAACTTCCACGGCCTCGAAGTAGAAATCCCCAACGTTGCGCCCTGGACGGCCGAAACGCCAAATCTATACCGTTTGGTCGCTACCGTGAAGGACGCAAGCGGTAAAACAGTGGATGTGACCGGCCACAATATCGGTTTCCGCAACCTGAGTTGGGGCAGAGATGGCTTCAAAATAAACGGCAAAGAGGTCATCTTTTACGGCGTAAACCGGCACGATCATTCGGCAGTGAACGGCAAGGCCGTTACCCGCGCGGAGATTCGCGAAGACCTCCGGCTGATGAAAGCTTTCAACCTCAACGCGTTGCGTTGCAGCCACTACCCCAATGACCCTTACCTCTACGAACTGGCCGACAGCATCGGCCTCTACGTGATGGACGAAACGAACCTTGAAACCCATAAGGCTGGTAGCCAGATTAGTGGCCTGCCGATGTTTGCCACCGCGATGCTGGACCGCGCCATCCGCATGGTCGAACGAGACAAGAACCACCCCAGCATTGTGAGCTGGAGCCTCGGCAATGAAGCCGGAACGGGACCTAACCACGCCGCCATGGCCGCTTGGATTAAGGGACGGGATGCCAGCAGGTTACTGCACAATGAAGGCGCGGCCAGCAGCAGTTTTGACGGTAATGTCGGTATCGACCAATCCTACGTGGACGTCCGTAGCCGCATGTACACGCCCAAGGAAAAGATGCGGGAAATTTTGGCCACTGACGACAACCGGCCACTGATTTACTGCGAGTACGCCCACTCGATGGGCAACTCTACGGGGCACCTCGACACCTTCGCCAACATGTTCCGGACCTACCCCAATTTTGCGGGTGGCTTCATCTGGGATTGGATCGATCAGGGCCTGGAAAAGACCGATGACAAGGGCCAGAAGTTTATGGCTTACGGTGGTGATTACGGCGAAGACATCAACGACAACAACTTCCTGGCCAATGGTTTGATCTATAGTGACCAGTCGCCACAACCAGCGCTCTGGGAGGTGAAACACGCCTTCCAGCCCGTGGAAGTCATGCAGGAAGGAGCGGGCTTTAAGATCAAATCGTGGCTCACCCACACCGACCTGAACCAGTACGACATGGAAGTCCGTGCCGTCATGATCGAAGGGGCCAACACCATCTGGAAAGGTGCCGCGCCCGATGTTCAGGCGGGGTCGCAGGTGCAATGGAAGTTAGAAAGAGCAGTGCCCGCAGCGACCTTGTACCTGGAATTTGCCTTCCTCCAACGGGTACCGGAGTTTGGCCGTCCGGCAGGACATGAGGTCGCCTTTACTCAGATTGACCTGAAGAATACTACACCAGCTGTGGTTCCGGCCATGTCCGACATTGTGCGCGGTACATACCAGGAAACGCCGGCCTCGCTGGTTATCTTCCGGGCCGAGTCCGAACTTTACATAGACCCCAAGACTGGCAACGTTACCCGCTACGTCGTGGATGGTAAAGAAGTCCTTGCCTCGCCGCTTACCCCCAACTTCTGGCGCGCTCCCACCGACAACGACAAGCCCGCCGGCCTCGCCCGCGCCTACGCCCCCTGGCGCGACGCGACACCAACGCTGACCGAAAAGAAGTACTTCGACAATGCCCTGCGCATTACCCGAACGTACCTGGACGGTAAAGTAACCGAAGAACTCACCGTTTACCTGACGGAGGATGGCAAGTTGTCTTACACTGGTACGCTGAGGAAGACGACGGATGCAGCCATGGTCCCCGGTATCTTCCGCTACGGTGCCCAAACGTCGATCGCCAAAGCCTACGCCCAGGCGCAGTGGTTCGGCCGTGGCCCTTACGAAAGCTACGCCGACCGGTTCCAAGGCGCGCGTATCGGCCGGCACGCCCTGCCGATCGACGCCCTGAACGAGCCCTACATCAAGCCCGCCGAAAACGGTAACCGGATGGACACGCGCGAGCTGCGCCTGACTGGCCAGGGCGTACCCGCCCTGCTGGTCACCGGCAAGTTCGACTTCAGCATCTGGCCCTACACCCAGTCGACCCTCGAAGCCGCTGAACACACCAACGACCTCACGCCCGCAAAGAACTACACCCTCAACCTCGACTACGGTCAAGTTGGTGTAGGCGGAGACAATAGTTGGATGCCCAACGCCGGGCCTTACAAGGAGCACCGCTTGGAGCTGAATGAGCCGCTTACTTATAGCTTTAAACTCGGCGCCAAATAATCACTCAGACAAACTCTTACCCTTATGAGAACTAACTTAACCTTCTTGATAGCCTTATTCTTTCTGATACCAGGGCTTACGTCTGCACAATTTATCGCAAGAACCAGCAATTATTCCCCAGAAAACATAAAAGGCAACGAATCGCAATTTTTCATCCCATTTAACGATCATGGGAAATGGGGCTACTGCGACACCCTTGGCAATATACAGATAAAGCCTTCTCTGGATGAAGCTGGCTTCTTTCGGCCATATAGAATGGGTGATCTCGCTGTATACTATGCAAGCGTAGCCACTAAGGCAGGAACAAATTTAATGCTCTCTGATGGTGACTTACTGCTTCCTAAGAAGTATCGTATGGTTAAGCCAATATTAGGTTTACTCCCTAAAGAAAAAGATGTTCCCGTTTTCATTGTAGAAAAGAAAGGTAAACATGCGCTCTACCACCCTCAGGAAGGGCTGTTAAGTAAGTTTACTTTTGATGAACCAAATAACTATGTAACATCAAGAGAGTTACTATGCCTCCGCGATCTCAAGACAAAACTCTACCACCAGTTTATACCTGAAAAACGGTCGTTCAAACCTACTCCCTATTCTGAGTTTATGAGCTCCTATATACGCGAAGAAAGCAAATGGAGCTATAAACTCATTGGCATCACCCCTGAGGCTGATACGTTTGTTTATCATAATGGAACCTTTGTCCCGTTCACTCTTTCACCTCCAATTGACGAGCTAATTGAAGAGGATCCACCTGAGTTCGAAGATACGAGCATTGACGGCGAGCCTTACGTCACTTTACCTAGTAAGAGTTTCTTAAAAGAAACGGCTCTTGCCCTTCAAGTAGACGAGGTAACTGAATCGCAGGATTTCGGGAGGAATAACGTAGCTAAAAAATATGGTTTCTCTAAACTGCACGTAGTAAGAAAAGGAGATAAAATGGGCGTACTTAACGAAGAAGGGAGAATCATTCTTCCGGTTTCTTATGATCGAGTTACTTTGGAGGATGAGGGAAGTCAGGCTCGGTTAGAACTAGATGGTAAAGTTGGCAGAAAGATATTCTTCACCCACTACCCGACCATAGAGCCTCGCTTTGATCAATTAAGACCGAGTTTAAGCCTTCGAGTAACCAGCCGTTGGCTTTTTACCCTTTTCAAAGGGGTCATCGATGGCCAAGAAGTTTATATAGGTGAGAACGGAGTTGAATACTTCAACCTGAATTAGGAGTAGTTGTAATCTACAAGTAGTTGAATACACCAAACGCAAAACATTGAGTTATGGCATTAAACTTCTCCCCCCTAGCCATCGCCTTCCTGGGCACCACCCTACTAGCCATATACTTCTTTGCCTGGGCGCACCGTACACCCCGTAAACTGGCGATGGTATTACTTGGCTATTCGGCCGTCCAATACATCGTAGGGGCAACTGGGTTTTACGAGAACACAGAAAGTCTTCCGCCTCGTTTTCTGCTAAACATCCTGCCGACTTTCATCGGTATATTCTGGTTGTTCTTCAGTAAAGGGGGGAAGGAATTACTTGCTGGTTTCGACCGGGAAAAACTGATGTGGTTACACATTGTCCGCGTACCGGTGGAATTGGTGTTGTACGGACTATTCATTGCCGGGCAAATACCGGAGATCATGACCTTCGCCGGCAACAACTTCGACATTGTGATGGGCCTGACGGCGCCGGCCATCCTGTACTTCGGCTACGGAAAGAACTGGGTATCTCCCGGCCTCATCAAGATCTGGCACATCGTCGGGGTGATTCTGTTGGTCAACATCATTATCACGGCCATATTATCGGCGCCGTTTCCCTTTCAGCAGTTTGGCCTCGAGCAGCCGAACGTTGGAATCTTGCAGGCGCCGTTTAACCTATTGGCAGCGGTGGTGGCACCACTGGTATTGGTGGCGCATTTTATTGGGTTAAAGCGTGTACCCTCCGCTTCAGCCGGGTAGGTCATAAATCGGAGGCACACGCCCAAACCTTTACCCAAACCTGACCAACTCCCACCAGCCCCAACGTACCTTTACACAGTAACTCTGGTGTGCGCGCAAACATGGCCCCTAACCATCCGTCTGTTTGCACCTGCGTTCGCGCCAAAAAGTCGTTGCCGCTATGAAAAAGACATATCTCCTTGCCCTCATCATGATCATCGTCGCCACCGGTCTCGTACTGACCGCCGGCGGTGAAATAGCCCCCTACGCCAACTTTGAAAAGGCCGCTGAATCCGGTGAATCCGTTAAGCTCGTCGGCAGTTTAGTCAAGGATAAGCCAATGGTCTTCGAACCACTGAAGGACCCCAATAAATTCAGTTTCTTCCTCGAAGACCAGGCAGGAAACGAACGTGAAGTCATCCTCCTGAAAGGCAAACCGCAGGACTTTGAAATGTCCGAGTCCATCGTACTCACTGGCCGCATGGATGGCGATAAATTCATCGCTAAGGACATTCAATTGAAGTGCCCTAGTAAGTACAAGGATGAAGAGTCTATGATCAAGGGATTAGTCGAATAGACGGCCTGCGGCCTTTTAGACGGCTTCGCGCTTTTAGACGCTACCGCTTTTAGGCTACCGCAAGTCTCTGCTCGCTTCGCTCGTGCGACAGCCTGAAAGCGAAGCGTCTAAAAGAAAAATAAGCGAAGCGAGTTTTTCGTCTAAAAGCACGAAGTGCGTCTAAAAACCAGCTTGCTGGTGTCTAAAAGAAAAAGAGCGAAGCGAATTTTCGTCTACAAGGCCGCAGGCCGTCTAATTAATGGAAGAAATTCAATACATCAACGAACATTTAGGCCCCCGCCACATCGGCCATTTCGCCATGCTAGTCGCTTTTTTCGCGGCGATCCTCAGCATGGTGAGCTACTTCTTGGCGACGCAGTACCGCGACGAGAAGCTCCGCGGCCGCAAGTGGGCGCGACTCGGCCAGCTGAGTTTTCTGGCCCACGGTGCGGCGGTATTTACCGTGATCGGATGCATTTTCTACGCCATGCTCAACCAGTACTATGAGTACCAGTACGTGAGTGCGCACGTGAGTGCCGACCTGCAACAACGTTATATTTTCAGTGCTTTCTGGGAAGGCCAGGAGGGTAGTTTCCTACTCTGGATGTTCTGGCACGTCATCCTGGGCTACGTACTGATGGTAACGGCGCGGAAGTGGGAACGGCCAGTCATGGCAGTGCTCTGCGCGGTGCAGATCGTCATCGTTTCCATGATCCTGGGAGTTCATTTTGGGATCGGTGATTGGATGTTCAAACTCGGCTCCAGCCCAATGCTGTTACTCCGGGAAACGATTAATGCACCGATCTTCCAGCAGGCTGACTACATCGCCCTGTTAAAAGGCAACGGCCTCAATCCGTCGTTACAGAATTACTGGATGACCATCCACCCGCCTACCCTATTCCTCGGCTTTGCCAGCACGGTAGTCCCCTTCGCCTTCGCGGTCGCAGGCTTGTGGACGGGCCAGCATAAAGAATGGCTGAAGCCCGCGTTACGCTGGTCTTTATTCAGCGCCGGCATCCTCGGCATCGGTATCCTCATGGGTGCCGCCTGGGCCTACGAAGCACTTAATTTCGGTGGCTATTGGGCTTGGGACCCGGTGGAAAACACCAGTCTCGTCCCCTGGCTCTTGCTGGTGGCGGGTTTACACACCAACCTGATCAGTCGTGCCACGGGGCAAGGTATTCGGGCCACCTACCTGTTCTACCTCTTCACCTTCGTGATGATCGTTTACAGCACCTTCATGACCCGTTCGGGCGTACTGGGTGACACCTCGGTCCACGCCTTTACGGAGATGGGTTTGGAAGTACAGCTGCTGTTTTTCCTTGGCTTTTTCGGCATTGGTAGCTTGGCACTGATGGCCTGGCGGTGGAAGAGTATTCCTGTCCCCGAAAAGGAAGAAGCGTTGAGCAGCCGGGAGTTCTGGATGTTCATTGGCAGCCTGGTACTGCTGATGTCGGCGGTGTTGATCACCGGATCAACGAGCTTGCCGGTGTACAATGAGATCATGGAGTACTTCAATCCGATTTTCGATGGCGTTACGCTGACGGATCCGGAGGCACACCATAACCGTTTCCAGATCTGGATCGGGATATTCATCGGCATCCTTTCGGGCGTCGCACATTTCCTGCGCTGGCGGGAAAAGGATTTCGCCAAACACTGGAAGCCATTTCTGGTCCACACTTTGGGCGCGGTCGTAGGTTCTGTAGTCCTTAGTTGGGCAACGTTACAGTGGATCGACGCCGGGCCCTGGCAGTTCAAGATGATGCTGTTTAGCGGCTGGTTTGCCGTGTGGACCAATACCGATTACCTCTTTCGTTTTGCCTTCAAAGACACCAAGGTCTTCGGCAGTAGCCTGAGCCACATTGGTTTCGGCCTGATGATTCTGGGCATCCTGGCGAGCAGCGGCAACAAACGCATCATCAGCCAAAACCAGTTCCTGATGGAGGGGCTGAGTGAGGATGAAGAGTTGGAGCGAACCACCGTCATTCTGATCAAGGACGAGCCAATGGTCATGGAGAACTACGAACTCACCCTCCGGGGCGACTCCATCCATGGCTTCAACCGTACCTACTTCGTTGATTACAAGCGACGTGATGAAAATGGTAAGATCGTGGAAGAATTCCAGCTGGAACCCAACCTCCTCTACGATAAGACCTTTGAGAAGATTGCCATTACCAACCCCAGTACGAAGCACTACTGGAACAAGGACATCTTCACCGTCATCATGAGCCTGCCGCTAGAAGAGCAGAGCATCAAGGAAAAGCAGGCCAAGGAAGACAGCCTGAAGTACAAGATCATTCCCCTGATGGAAGGCGAACAGTTGGCCTTCAAAGACACCCTGAGGATTCGGGAACCGGACACCTTCATGGTCCGCAACTACCAAATCGCCCTGGAATCCTTCGCACGTACACCAGACCACCCCAACTACGAAGCCGAACTCAACGATATCGGCGTAAGCGCCACCGTTGCCATTACCCGTAACGGAGCTGACACGACCTACCGCGAACGAATTGCGCTGGTGCTCCGGGAAGGTTTACTCTACCACTACCCCGCTCAACTCAATGAGATCAGCACCCGACTGAAGATCGACGAATCTGTCTTCGATCAGTTGCTGGTTGCCGAAGACAACTTGGAATACAAGGAATTTGTCGTTAAGCCCGGTGCGAACTTCACCGTAGGCGACAAACAGGTCACCTTCAAGAACTTCCAACCTAATCCGCAAGTCGATCACTATACCGCTCGGGATGGAGACATCGCCGTAAGTGCCCAATTGGAGATTACGGCCGACGATGGCACCACCGGAACGCTGGAACCTGTGTTCATCATCCGCGACAAGCTGCCTAGTCGCATCCGTGACGAACATCGGGAAATAGGCTTGTTCGCCAACCTGGTCAACCTTAATCCGGAAACAAGTGAGGCTACGCTACTGGTCGCAGAAGCGCCGCGGCGCGGCGCGCTTAAAATCCCGGTAGCGGTGGCCACAAACAGCGCACGGTCCGACTGGCTGGCCTTGCAGGCCATCGAATTTCCGGGCATCAACCTGTTCTGGATTGGGACCATCGGGATGATGATGGGACTCTTGATCTCTATGGTGTTTCGGATTCGGGAGCGGAAGGCTAGGAACTAGGGAACTAGGAACTAGCTCCTAATTCCTAGTTTCTAGCTCCTAATGGTAGGGTGTTCCGTCTGATAGGGATTCTCCCCGACGGTTTTTAGCGCTCAAAAGACTTCCTACACCTTACATGATATCCCGCCACACCTGCCTGCC
>JBLHRW010000216.1:0-8441 GCA_047626445.1 Neolewinella sp. | reverse complement strand
CCCGCACGCCCCACCCCCGCGGGGGGGGGGGGGTCGTTGGGCTCGGAGTATTGACCGGACTGATAAATGCAAATTTTGGAATGGAGAGAATGGAGATGTGGCTGGACTTAATGCAAGGCTAATGGACGCCGCACAAATAACTTACGCCTTTTGCTCGGCGCCTTTTGACCACTGGCTTCGTTAAAAAGCCTCGCTAACACTACGGTGTTGCCTACGTTTTTTGCCTCACCAGCAGCCAAAATTCACCAGGTCAAAAATCGCACTCTAATAATATCCCGTCCTTTAGGTTAGATCAGTACCGCTCGAACCAATCGAACTTAACCTTAATTATTCGTTCCTTTTCCTCTTGCACGAAAGCGAGGAAGGCTTCGGCGACCGGGGAGAGGTTTTTCGATTTTTGCCAAACGAGGTTCCAGTTAGTGACGATCGGCAACCCACGAAGCGGAACAATCTCCAGGTCAGCATTCTTCAACTCGTTTTTTAGGCCAATCAGAGGCATAATAGAGTACCCCAAACCGGCAACCAGCGCCTGCTTCAAGGCTTCATTCGAAGTAAGTGTTATTTTTTTGAATGTTGGTATTTTTTTTGCGTCAACAAAACGTTCCATCACATCTCTGGTGGCAGAGCCTTGTTCGCGGAACAATAGGGGGTGTTTTTCGAGCACCTTCCGCACGGGCGTATTGGGGTTACGGTTGAGGCAGGTTCCTCCAACCAGGTATAGTTTATTCTGCATCAGCTCAACCCGGTTGAGATTGAGTTGCGCCGGAATAACGGAAACCAGAGAAAAGTCCACTTCATTCTGCTCGAGGCTATTAATTACCTGCATTTTGTTGGTCACATCCATCACCAGATCCACTCCTTTGTGGAGGGCCATAAAGTCCGATAAAAAATAGGGCATAACGTACTTCGCTGTTGAAACGATAGAGAGTTTAAGTTTCCCGGCTAACTCTCCGGTAAACGCTTTGGTATTATAGTTGATGGCCTCAACTTCAGCGAGAATTTTTTCAGCTGAAAGCGCGATCTCCCGGCCAAAATCAGTCACGTAAAGTTGCCTTCCTACGACCTCCGTTAGCGGGATCTTAAACTGTTCCTGTAGCTTTTTGAGCTGTATTGACACTGCTGGCTGTGACAAATATAGCTCCTTCGAAGCCTTCGTAACGCTTTGAAATTCAACGACTTTAAGGAAAATGGCCAGTTGTCGCAAAGTGAAATTCATAAGTAATAGTTATCTTTTTCATTAAAAATATAAATGTAAAGTTATGAAAAGCGCCTCTAACTTTGCTCTTACCAAAAAACAAAATCATGCTCTTTTCCCAGAAAACAAAAAAAGGCGCTCAATCAGCTAATCTTGCCGTTGAACAGGAAGAAGCCTCGGTTGCCGAACAATTGCGCATTCGATGGCTGGCAATTGGTCCTAAGGCTGGTGTTTTGCTGATTCCTTTCGGGCTGGCAGCCGTAGTGGCAATATCACCAGATACGGGCAAAATTTTCTTAAAAGAGCTTGTGATTGTCTCTTTGATCCTACTAGCACTGCTTTTTATCAAAGCGAGCAATACTAAGTAACTAAATCTCCCGGCAAGAAAGAATTGTGCGGGCTTTCCATTTTCATCACCATTATAATAATTCAATTATGACCTCTGCCGAAGTAACCCAAAAAATTAACATAGTCGATGGCTGTTTCACCTCTGACGAAGGCAACGAAGTCATCGATGCGATGATTGAAGGTAAAATTAATTTTCATAAAGTGAAACGACTGCAGCAGTGGCTTGGCAACTGCAACGGCGAAACCAAAGAAGCAAAACATCGGATTCAGGAATTGACGCTGGAACAAGAAAAAGCCAGAGCCTTCTTTGCGGAAGCTAAGAGGACCGGTCGGAAAGTGATCATCAAGGGTAGGTTGGAACTTTCCTTTGAGAAGTAACGATCACCACATCAGTTGAATTTACCGGAGGGTATACCTCTGAAGAGCTAACCAAGCGATCCCCATAGGATTTAGCCTTAACCAAATAATCATGCAAAGAATTACAATAGCCAAAGGTGACGGAATCGGCCCCGAAATTATGGATACGACCCTGCGGATACTGAAAGCGGCCAACGCTCGTATCGAATGGGATGAGATCAATATTGGAGAAAAGCTCTATTTGACGGGAAACACCAGTGGCATTGATAAACAGGCCTGGGAAAAGATCATTGGGAATAAGGTATTTCTGAAAGCTCCGATCACTACTCCTCAGGGTGGTGGGTACAAGAGCCTTAACGTGACCATGCGGAAAACACTGGGCTTGTACGCAAACATCCGCCCATGTAAGAGCTTTCATCCCTTCGTTGCTACTAAGCACCCGGATATGGACGTAGTCATTATCCGCGAAAACGAAGAGGACCTCTATGCTGGCATCGAGCATCGGCAGACCGAAGAAGTCGTTCAGTGCCTTAAGCTGATCTCCCGGCCTGGTTGTGAAAAAATTATCCGCTACGCCTTTGAATACGCTAGGCTCTACAAACGCAAGAAGGTGAGCTGCTTTGTGAAGGACAATATCATGAAGCTTACGGACGGTCTGTTCCATAAGATCTTCAAGGAGATTGCTGCAGAATACCCCGATATCGAAACGGACAACTGGATCATCGATATAGGTGCCGCCCGCCTGGCTGATACGCCGGAAATGTTCGACGTGATCGTGACCTCAAATCTTTACGGTGACATCATTTCCGATATTGCTGCGCAAATTACCGGTTCTGTAGGGTTGGCTGGTTCGGCTAATATCGGCCAAAAGTGTGCTATGTTCGAAGCCATCCACGGATCTGCACCGCCCATTGCCGGACAAAATATTGCCAACCCCTCCGGCCTGCTGCGTGCGGCCATAATGATGCTTAGCCACATTGGCCAGCAGGATGTTGCCGAAGTAGTGAAGAACGCCTGGGCCTGCACCATTGAAGAAGGCATCCATACCGCCGATATTTACAAGGAAGGTATCAGCCATAAATTGGTGGGGACTAAGGAATTTGGACAGGCCGTGATCGATCGGATCGGTAAGCAACCCTCCATTATTCCCGTAGCGGATTACGAGAAGAATGTACAATTATTGCTTCCTACCTATACCCGTAAAAAAGCATCGATCAAGGTGCTTAAAGGCGTAGATATGTTTGTTGATTGGAAAGGGCTAGAAGTCAACGAGCTGGCGGAATCGTTGCAAAAAATCAACAACGGTATCGAGCTGACCATGATCACTAACCGGGGCGTAAAAGTTTGGCCCAACGGCTTCGATGAAACCTTCTGTACCGACCACTGGCGTTGTCGGTACGAGGTCGCAGATGATAGAACGGTACCTAAAAGCTACATTCCTGAACTACTCACCCGGGCGATTGGGGCTAAAATTGATGTCATCAAAACAGAGAACCTCTACGAGTTTGACGGAGAGAAAGGATTTTCACTCGGACAGGGGCAATAGCCCATCCTAGAAAAACAACCCATTTTCCTTTTGGTTTTACGGACCAGGCGAAAATACACCGTGATGGTGTGTTCGTCTGGTCCTTTTTCATGTTACACAGGTTGCCCTATACCTTCTTTCGCTCCCAGTAATTCTGTTCTTCTGTCTCTGCCAATAAAGTGAGGTAAGAGTGATAGCGCAAATCCGTCACCCGGTCATCTTCGGCCTCGACGGAAGCAATGACGGCACAGCCGGGTTCACGCTTATGCAGGCAGGTGCCACCGAATCTACACTCCGGGCTTAGGGCAAAGATTTCGCGGTAGTAGTAGGCGATCTCGATCGGCTTGAGGTAGTTAAAGCTGAGGTTCTTGATGCCGGGTGGGTCGATGATCTCGCCGCCGAAGGGAAGGTCGAACAACTCGGCAAAGGTAGTAGTGTGGGTGCCCTTACCGGTGTAGTCGGATATCTCGCCGGTCCGCAGGTCCAGGTCGGGCGCAATGGCGTTGACCAGCGTTGATTTGCCGACACCTGATTGTCCACTCAACAGGCTCCGCTTATCCTTGAGCAATTCCCGAAACTGATCAATATTGGTCCCTTCTTCGGCAGATACCAGTAATACCTGATAGCCGATGTCCTTGTAAATGGAGGCTATGGCCTCATAAGTTTCCAGGTCGTCTTCTTCCAGCAAGTCAGACTTGTTGAAGACGATGGTGGTCGGAATACCGAAAGGCTCCGTCATCAACAGAAAGCGGTCAATGAAGCCCAGCTTTACGTCAGGGTAAAGAAGGGTAACGATCAATACCGCCTGGTCGATATTACTCGCCAGCAGGTGCAGTTCGTGCTTTTTGCGTGGGCTTTGCCGCACGACGTAGTTGGTCCGGTCATCAATTTCGCGGATGGCCCCCGTCTCTTCATCTCCCGTCCCCTCGATAACAACGGATACCCGGTCGCCAACGGCGATCGGGTTGGTCAGTTGCTTATCGTCAAGGCGAAAGCGACCAGCTACGCGACAACGCATATTGATATCTCCCTCCGGGCTGGGTTCATCGAGCCTGACGGCGTACCAGCTTCCGGTAGATTTGGTGACGGTGCCTTTTTGCATGGCCCCAAAGGTAAGGAACGCTGATCCAATAACTGTCCAATCTTTATTCTCCGCGCTTCTTCTCTTCTCCTTCCTCTCCGCGTGAGAAGTGTCTCAGTTTTCGCGCGGAGCAAAGAGAAAAAAGGAGAAGCGCGGAGATTTCTAACACGAATTTTTCAGCCTCCAATTGCGCCTGAAAACCCTCCCAATCGGTGGGATTTACTTCGACTCCTCTCCCTTCTGGCTGACCAGGAACGCCACCAAATTCCGGATTTCCCGCCGGCTCAACGCACCCTCCGCAGAAGGCATGCTGGAAGGCACCGTTTCTACTTCGGCAATATCCGCCTGGGCGACGGTACGGATTTCGGTTTTTCCGACTTTCAGTTTGAGGTTTTCTGGAGTGCGCTCCAGCACAATGCCAGAAAAAACGGATTCGTCATTGAGGGTCACGATCACCGTTTCATGTCCGAGGGCCAGAGCAGCACTAGGGCGAATAATGGAGGTGAGAATTTCCCGTGGGGTCAGTCGCTCACCGACTCCGGATAGGTTAGGTCCCACGTTGCCGCCATATTCGAAAATGGCGTGGCAGCGGGTACACTGACCGGCCGGGTTTCTGTAGAATGTATTGCGGCCAGGCCTCACCTTGCCACCCGCTAGAGCGGTGCCGAACAAGCCAAGGTCATCGGTTTCCATCAGTTCTTTTTCATAGACTTCCAGCGCGGAGGTGAGGGCCGGGTTTCCCCGGGCTTCGATGGCTTCGATCAGGTCGAGGCGAATGGGTGCGGGCAATTCCCCCATCACTAATTGATCCAGCAAACTGGTCAGTAAAACATCTGCGTCTGGAGATTCCAGCGCTCCAAGGCCGGTAAGTGCAGCTTGGGCTTCTGGGGTAGAGCCGGTTTTGATGATGTCGGTGTAGAGTTTGGTTGCTTCTGCCGGATCGACGGAGGATTCGGGGAGCAGGGAGAGTGCGCGGGAGCGCACGGAATTGTCCTGGTCATTCAGGGCCGTGCGCAGGTAAGCTTCCAGGCCGGGGGCGCCCAGCTTATCGAGGGAGGTCAGGGCGATGGCCCGGATGGCTGGGTCGCGGTCACTTTTCAGTAGGCCAGCCAGCTGGTCAGTAGCCGCCGTCAGGTTGAGGGACGCTACGGCCTGAATGGCGGTGGTGCGGATTTCTCCCGTACCGTTGGCGACCAGGTCTGGGATGGACGCTCCCAGCTTCTCTTTGACGTAGTCGTCGCTCTTGTTCCGCTGGCCGCGGTAGCGGCCGTCGACGCGGTCGAACATAGAGGGCTTGGCCCAATTGGCGAGGGTGGCCAGTGCCTCAGCTCGCATATCCTCAGGGTTGGCAGTGTTATTCAGGTAGGTGATCAGATTGTCGACCGTACGATTATTGCCAACGTTGAGGTTGGCGTTGATGATGCGGCGGATGAGCGGCTCATTGGTCCAGGGCTTGGTGTTCAGAATCTGCGCCAGGGGAGACATGGCTCCAGGAATCTGGTAATCGTCCGTGATGGCTCGGGCGGCTTCGGCTATGACGTATTCGTCTTCATCAGACAGGAAAGACCTAATGGCCGGGGATTCCATCCGGCGCAGGGCAACGACGGCTACGAGGCGGATGCTGCGTAGAGGATCTGCCGACAACTCCGCCATCGCATCGGCATCGCCGATGCGGCCCAGGGCGATCATCCCGCCGTGGCGAAGCCACGTGTCTTTACCGTCGTCCTCGCTAAGCATGGCCACGATGGGGCGGACAGCGACTTTAACTTCTTTCCGACCAAGTGCCTCCATGGCGAAGAAACGTACCCGGATAGACGGGTGGCTTAGCAAACCGATCAGGGTGGCGTCTGCGCCTGCATGGCGTACATCACCGACCAGCTTTGCTGCTTGGGCGATGACCTCATCGTCAGCGTCCAACAGGAAAGGCTCTAGTTCGCTGCTTTTGGCAACACCCTGGCGGATCAGCTGGGAAATTCCCCACAGGGCATGGATGCGAGCCAGCTGGTTGGCCTCCGGGCTGTTGGCGACTTCCAGAAGTGGCTTAATGCCGGAACGGTCCATTTTTACAAAATGAAACTGTGCCTTCTTGCGAATACGTTGATCCTGATGGCCTAATAACTCCATAACCTCTGCAACGGGCATTTTGGTGAAGTCGGCGGTAAGCAGTTCCTGCACTTTGCTCCTTAATTCCATGTCTGCACCTGCGGCCGCGCCCATGTCCAACTTCCATATCCGACCCTCGTCTTTGGTGTTCCAACCGTTGATCCAGTCTCCAAAATATAGTGCGCCGTCGGGCCCGAAATCAAGGCCAGTAGGCAGTAGGCCTTTGACGATTTCCTCGCTTTTATTGAGGGCAAAACCTGCACCATCCGGCTTGAGGGTGAAGGCGTGGATGGGCGAATTAGTGGGGGAACCCCTGAACTCGGAGATGAAAAAGTGATCGTAATATTTGGGGCTCAGGGCCGTGCCTGGGTTGTACACCATGCCCGTGGGGCCGTTGACGAAATTTTGAATGGTTGGCAGGAAGTAGGCCGCCTGGTCGTCGTGACGGGGTAGGTACATGCCTTCATCCATCCAGACCTTATAGTCGTTATTGGTGGGATCTGTGTACTTGCCGAACTGCCAGTTGATGCGCCAGCCAGTGTCTGAGCCGTCTAGCAGATACACCAGTCTTTCGCTTTCTCCGGCGTGGTCCCCATCGTTGTCAACGGAGATAAGGTTGCCATACTTGTCGAAGGTGAATTCATGGGTATTTCTCACGCCCATGGCAAAAACCTCGAAGTTGGAACCGTCCCGCTCGGAGCGTACGACCACCCCCCGGTTAGGGTATTTCCAGTGCTTGCCTTCTTTGTCGACGACGTTCATGCCGATGTCGCCGATGCCCCACCAGATGCGGCCCTGCGGGCCTACCGTTACGCCCGACATGCCGTGGCCACTGAAGCCAACGTGGACAGCGAAGCCGTGGCTGATGGATTCGGTTTCGTCAGCAATGCCATCTTTGTTTCGGTCTCTGGTGCGCCACAGGTCGGGCCCTACCGAAATGTACACCTCTCCATCGTGGTATTCGATGCCGTTGGCTACGTCGGTGATCTCTTCTCCGAAATCAGCGAGGTAACGCTGAGATTTATCGGCGACGCCGTCCTTGTTTTGGTCGGTAACGAACCAAACGTTTTCTTTTTCAACCGTTAGGTCCTGCCAATCCAGGACGCCGTCCTCGTTCAGGTCTTTGAGGTGAGCCTCAGATTGCTCGCTGTCGGCGGAAAAGGTTTTACGGAGGAATTCACGGCGGTCTTCGACGGTTTCGAAGGATAGAGAAGCCATCATCCAGTCGTGGTGGCCGCGAATGTCGAATTCGGAGGAGGTTTGGCGCGTTGCCCGGGTGTAAAAGATGCGACCGTCTGGTGCGACACTGATGGCAATAGGATCCTGAATGAGGGAATCGGCAGCCCACAGGTCAAGTTCGAAATCCTCCGCTAGTTCCACGTTGGCTTCTTTCCTGATTTTAGCGGCCTCCTTTACGGCTGATTCAGCGTTGATGCTGACCATTGCAGGATCGTATTTGTTGATAATTTCTGGTGCGGGGGTGCAGGCGTAGATTAGTGCAGCAATGGCTAGTATTGGAAGAATGAAGCGGATGGCAAATCTGGTCATGATCTTGAGTTTGAGCGGCCTAATATAAGGCATTGTGCTATTGGAGAACTCTCGGGTTGGTGGGGCAGGTTGGCAACGGCGAGCTATTGGCTAGGGTAGTTGCTTGAATTGGGATGGTGTTACCGGGAAGGTCGAGCGCGGTAGGTACCAATCCGCCCACGAGACGCTGGGCGAGTTCAAAGGCAAGTTGCAAAGCGACGGCTACTCGGCCTATACTGCTTACCTCAAAAAAAATGCGGGTGTCGAGCTGGTCAGCTGCCTGGCGCACATCCGGCGTAAGTTCT
>JBLHRW010000215.1:0-8466 GCA_047626445.1 Neolewinella sp. | reverse complement strand
TTTGCCGCCTGGCGAGACGCTTACACCGGAGCTTAGCCGTAGCTAAGTGAGGAGGTAAGCAACGCTGCCAAGCGGTAAAAGGCATCGCGGATAAGTGGTAAGAACTTAGATTACACTGTACTAGTGGGCCAGCCAGTAAGTTTCGTTGCCCTCAACCGGATGCTGAAGCCAATTTTAAGGCCACCCAGAGCAATTAAAAGGTAGATCCCTACGGGGTCAAAGTTAATTGGTTTGCGCCCTCTCCAATAGTACGATTCCTACCGAATAAAAACAACCTTCCCCACAGCACTCTCCGCATCAATAACCCCAATCCCTGGCTTACTAGAAGCAAAGACCAGGTACACCCCACTAGTTACCCGCCGGCCATTATAGTCGGTGCCAGACCAGACGAATTGCCCGCCGGTGGCGGTGCCTTCGGCGACGAGTTTCCCCGAGAGGTCGGTGACTTTCACGCGCGCATCGCGCGCCAGGCCGTTGATGGCAATGGGTCCGTCGTAGCCCGGTTCTACGGGGTTGGGGAAGATAACCAGGTCATCCTTGAAGGTCCGCCCGGCAGCAGTGGCCTCTGCCCGGAAGCTGACGATGCCCAACTCGGTACCAAAGTACACGGTGCCTTTGGTGGGGTGTACGGCGATGTCCCGGACGATATTGTCAAGCAAGGGACTGTTCCCCTGATCAAAGAACAACAATTGTTCTTCGCCATCTGGCGAGAGCAGGTAAGCACCACCATTGGTGCCGATCCATTTGCGGTTGCCGCCATCGACGGTGATCGACCGAACCTCTTCCGTTTCCAGCAGGAAACCGCCGAAGTCGTTAGCCTCCACCACCGGAAGGCGGCCCGGACATAATTCGGTATTAAAAACATCGCTCCTACACTCGAACAGGGCAATACCCTGGCTGGTGCCTACCCAGACGTTGCCGTCGAGATCGACGGCAATACTGCGGACATTGTTGGAGGGCAGGTTACTGTTGTTGGCCGTGATTGCCCGGCAGCGGTCATCGCTGGGGTCCAGCGGCGTACCCATGGGGTCGAGTACCGTTAGGCCATTGCCAGCATTGGTGGAATGCGCCGTCCAGAGGTAGCCCTGCGCGTCGATCTCAATTAATACTGCCGTGTTCTGACCACAGTCACCACCGATGGCTGCCCATTCTCCTTCCGGACTCTGAACACTGATGAAGTTATTATCAGCAGCCAGCCCGTTGGCTAAATAGGTGAAGCCATTTTCGTCCGAAACTGCTCCCATTACCCGGACCCGACCGGGGCCAGCATTGGGGCTGAGGCGCAGGCTGCTGTTTGTCTCATCGAATAGTTCTCCGGTACCGGTCTCCTCGTCAAAAGAAATGACTCCTTCAAAAGCGGAGCTGAACCAGTGGCGTCGGGTTACGGGGTTGTAGTCCACGTCCACGATGGCCGCAACGTCGTCATCTCCTCCTTCTGAGCCGTCGCGCCCAAGAAATACTTCGGAGGTCGAACGATTAAAGAAACTCCATTCACTGTCCTGAAAACGATAGGCGCCGCCAAAATTGAAACTGGCACCAAAGTTTTCGTTGAGTACACTTGGGGCGACCCATAGGGAAGTCCCGTCGTGCAGTAGCCGATTATTCTCGTCGTTCAGCGGCCCACTGTACTCGAGCTCGTTGCATTCCTGGTCCTGGTCGTCTTCGAGGTATCGGATGCGGGGGGTAGACTGGTCTTCACCGAACCAAATGCGACCCCGGTCATCTTCAATGGCATAGTTGGTTCGGATGATGCACTGGGAGAAAACCCTTCTTTGGTCTCCTTCCTCGTCGAGGAACATTAGCTGCCGACTGCTGCAACCGTCGTCGGTACAGCGATAGCCAGCCAGCAACCACTTGGGGCCTACGCTGAGGTACTGTAGGCGCCAGGGGCGGTCATCATTGGTGTCAAAAAACAGCGCTGCAGTATCTGCCTGGAGGCGGTAAACGTCTTTATCTACACCGAAGTACAGTTCATCTTTGTAAACGTTGATGGCGGTGCTTGTGTAGTCTCCCGGGAGGCTAAAGGTCTCTCCCAACAGGTTCCAGTTTCCGAAATCATTTAAGTTGACACCTTCCCGGCGGGCCCGGTAGAGTCCTTCTTCCGTTGCGGCGTATAGGAAACCGTTGTGTATGGCGATTCCTTCCACTTTTATTCCCGTGAAGGTGGTAAAGAGGAAGGTCTCGTCCTCAAGGTTTAGCGCGGAAACACCGTACCCGGCCGCTAGGTAAACAATATTATTATCGTCGAAGAAAAGGTCATAAATCTGTTTGTCTCCGCTGAAACTGAAATTGTCGATCTGTCGCAAAGTCGAAAAACGACCGTTGCGTAACAGATCGATGACACTGTTTTCGTAAACGATGATCAGCGTTTCGGTGGGTTTATGGTAGCGAATCAACCGGATGCGTGCTTCTGCCAGTCCATCTTCCCGGGCAAGCCGGCTGATGCTTAGGTCATCTTTGTCGAGGTAAAAGATGGCTTTCCCGGTGGTGTAGATGATGGAGTTATTGCTCTCGGTTACGTAGGTGCCGAAACGGTAAGACTGGAGGGTCCGCCATTCGCCAAGGCTGTCTGCCTGGGCAGATAATCCGTTAACGAGGAATAAAAAGAGAAAGAAAAGATAGTTTTTCAAGGGCATACTGTAAAGGTAGGGTAGTGGCAGGAAGGGGCCATGTCGGGGGGTATGCCATTAGATACGTTTAGGGCGGGGTTTGTAGTCTGTGGAGGGTGGATTTGGTGAGAAATGTCTTTTGGGCGCAGCTGCAGGCGCGCTTCGATCCCGTTGAAGGCCAGTCGCTTCGCTCCTTATTGCAGGGCGCCTGCGGCGCGTTAGCAGCCGCACCAGACGGTTCATTTCGTTCGTGGCGGTGATTTTTCAAAAAAATGGCTGAATTGCCTGCAGCATTTTTTTGTGCAACACCTGCAAAAAAAAAGATCCCAGACGTTGCACCGTCGGAGACCTTATATTGTAGCTTTCTAACTACGTTGTAATAACTGGAAAATAGAGCGCTTAAGCGCTAAAATAAAAATATATCAGCAGGGGGCGAAAAACCAACAATCCGCTGCCCTGAAAATTTGAACACGCTTTTTGGAAAAACGCTGACTAGAAATGTTGCACCACTTCCGTCAGTGATACAAAGGTAACGCAGAGGGGGAGGGGGGAACCACCCCATTGTGATGGGGTATAGGGTGGGGGAGGTGTTAAAATTATTGAATTGACGTTCCTTAAATCGGCTATTCCTCTTCACCACCGGGAACGAGACCCAGGGTTGCGGCAACGTTCAGCATTTTTCTGGTAGCGGCTTCCAGTTCGTTGGGGATGTCTCCATCGAGGATGGCTTCTCGAACGGCGTCCTTGATCAGGCCCACTTGCCGGCTGGGCTTAATGTTGAAGGTCTCCATAATTATCTCACCGGTAATGGGAGGTTGCCAGTTCTTGAGGTGGTCCTTTTCCTCAATTTCGGTCATGCGGTCACGGAGTAAGACGTAATTCTCCCGGTAGCGTATTACTTTCTGTGGGTTTTTGCTGGTGATGTCACTGGCGCAGAGCGTCATCAAGTCGTCGATGTCCTCCCCGGCTTCGAAGAGGATGCGACGAATAGCGGAGTCCGAGATTTCTTCCTGCGTCAGGGAAATCGGACGTTGGTGAAGGGCCACAAGTTTCTGAACGTACTTCAGTTTGTCGTTGGGCAGGCGGAGCCTGCGGAATATGCGGGGGACCATGTTGGCACCAACGGCGTCGTGGGCATGGAACGTCCAGCCGGCAGTCGCTTCCCAACGTTTGGTCTTGGCTTTGCCGATGTCGTGGAGCAGGGCTGCCCAGCGGAGCCACAGTTCCGGGCTGCGTTCTGCAAGGTTGTCCACTACTTTGATGGTGTGGAAGAAGTTGTCTTTGTGCTTACGGCCATTGCGCGCTTCTACGCCGCGCAGCGCGGCGAGCTCGGGCAAGACATAGTCCAGCAGGCCCGTATCATTCATCAGGCGGAAACCGACACTTGGTACCGGAGAGAGCAAAATCTTATGCATCTCCGTCGCAATTCGTTCCCAGCTGATAATTTTGAGCCGTTCCCGGTTGTCTCGGATGGCCGTAACCGTAGCGGGGTCCAGCTGAAAACCAAGTTGGGTGGCAAACCGGATGCCGCGCATCATGCGCAGCGGGTCGTCACTAAAAGTCTTGCCAGGTTCCAGAGGAGTGACGAGGCGCTTAGCCTCCAGGTCTTCCAGGCCGTTGAAGGGGTCGATGATGGTGCCGTAGTCCTGCTCGTTAAGGCTGATGGCCAGGGCGTTGATGGTGAAGTCTCGCCGGTTCTGATCGTCGGCAAGGCTGCCGGACTCGACGGTGGGCTTACGGCTGTCGGAACGATAGCTCTCCTTGCGGGCGCCGACGAACTCGATCTCCATGCCGCGGTGCTTCAACGCTGCGGTGCCGAAACGCTTATATACGGTAACCCTACTGCGGGGATGCAGACTGTTGCCAACACGCTGAGCCAATTCAATACCGCTGCCGACACAGACAATATCCAGGTCATTACTCGGCCGGGCAAGTAGCCTGTCACGAACGTAACCGCCCACCACATAGGTAGGGAAGTCGAGTTCGGCAGCGGCCTTACTGATGACTTCGAAAATTTTTCTTTCGTTGTCGCGAATCTGGAAAATCATATCGGAGGGCGAAGATAGGTGAATTCCGGGGAGGATTCCGGCCACCTAACGGCGCATAGCGGTCCAAATAAGGTGCATCAGGACAAAGAATTAGTGTTATGCGTTGATTTTCAGCTGAAAACGTTACCCTTACTTAACATTGGTGGCAATAACTTTGTACTAATCTTAAGGCGCCCGTTTACGGACGGGCAATAACCTACCTGTTTTAATTCAACTCTACCACTATGTTACACCGTTACCTCAATGCTGGCGTTTACACTGCTTTGCTTCTTACCTTACTCTGCACCAGCGTCCGCGCCCAAACGACAATTGCCGTCATGAATTTTGACGGAACGGCTACTGAAATCGGCGTAGCTACCGATGTTGTCTTCTTCGATAATGGCGCCGACGGCTTTTTTGGCATTCATGATGCAAATAGCCTCGATACTGACGGTACGCCGGTGGATAGCGGTGACGGAAACCCTACGGATATCATGGCCATCACTCTGGCTACAATCACGGGCGATTTCCTATTCGTAAACGACCTGAATGATGTTAATGAAGCGGATATGGAAGGGAACGGTACGGAAGGCACTGCCACCGTAAGCTTTGGCCCGGTTTCCGTATCCGGGCAAACCAATGTTCTTTTTTCCTTCGATTACGATGTAGTAGGCTTTGAATCATCAGACCAAGCCCGCTATGAGCTCTTTATTGATGGTGTGGGGCAAGGGGAAGTAGATCTGTTGAACGGGGCTACGCAACCTCGGACGTTCAGTGGTCGTGAAGATGTTGTTGTTCCGGACGGGAGTGGCTCGATCACGCTGGAACTGAGAATTAGGCAAAATGGGGAGAGTGATCAGGCCGCTTTTGATAACTTTGAAGTTTCTGCTGACAATCCTAGCCTGCCCTGCGGGGTCTCTTCCTTCGGGCCCAATGCGGCAGAAACCTGTGTGGCCTTTACGAACGGCACGGCCGACGAATACACGCTCAGTTTTGACTACACCGGGGTTGATGCCAGCGGTACGCTTGCCCTGCTGGTTGATGGTATGGCCGCTTCTAGTTTTACGAACAATGGCGATGATCCTACCACAACTGCCGCAGGCACTATCGACATCAGCAGCCCGGACCTATTAGAAGGGACCAGCTATGAGGTGACTTTTACCGATGGTGGAACTTGCATGTATTCTGTTTCTGGCGCCGTAGCCTCTAACACCTGCGTTTCCGTTTGCGACCTTTCTACCGACATCAGTATGCTGCGCCTGGGCTGTGTAACCTTCACTGCTGGCGGAACTGATCAGGTCTTTGGTACACTGGACTATCTCGGCGTAGAGCCGGGTGCGACCGCCGCCATCAGCGGTAGCCCTGGCTTCCCTCTCATAGTTTCCGGGGACCCGGGTACGATGGAAGATGGAGAAGTCGCGTTCGGCGGCATAGTTGAAGGTGGTTCCTACACCCTTACCATTAGCGGAGGCGCCTGTACTGGTATGGATGCCATTGTCATTCCGTTTTCTGTGCCGGCGGCCTTGTGTACACCGTCGGACCTGATCATTAATGAAGTATTACCGAATCCTACCGGCGGTGTCGACGTTAATCAGGATGGCTCGACAAACAGCGACGATGAGTTTGTAGAGCTGTACAATAATGGTGCCAGTGCGCTCGATATTTCAGGGTATACGGTGGAAGAATTTGCTGGGATCTTTCACACTTTCGCGGCCGGTACCGTGCTGGAAGCTGGAGAAGGTGTTTTGATTATTGGCGAATTTCCGATGGGAGGTCTGACGATCCCATATGGCTGTTACGTAGTCGATGCTGATGGATTCTTCATCGGGCTTAACAACTCCGGCACAGACGGTGTGGCCGTGCGGGATGCTGCCGGAAATATTGTGGCGCAAATGACCTTTACCGATGCTCCGATAGGGGAGTCTCTGGCGTTGAGTCCGGACGGTGACCTGTCCGGAGGTTATCAAAACCACAGCGGGATTTCTGCCACTGGTGCACAGAGTTCGCCCTGTAGTGAGAACGTGAATAACGAAATCGGTCTACCGGTAGAGCTGCTATCTTTCGATGCCGTAACGGACGAAAAAGAGGTGGTTCTAACTTGGTCTACGGCCAACGAAATTGATAATGACCGTTTCGTCATAGAGCGTCGGTCGCTGGGCCGCCAATGGCAGGCCATCGGTACCGTCTTAGCCGGGGGGGATATGGAAAACAACTATGAATTTGCTGATGAAAACCCATTGAACGGTAATAACTACTACCGTTTACGCCAGCTCGATTTTACGGGTGAATTCTCGTTATACGGTCCGGTGATGGCCGTGTTTATTACGGACGATTTTCTGGTTTTTCCTAATCCGGCAGCTGCGGAAATTCGTTTTGGCGGCACCTTTTCTGCCACTGACCGAATCAGCCTGCATGATGCGAACGGGCGGTTGCTAAGGCAGGTTACTCCTGGGGCTGACAGGGCTAGCCTAACCGACTTTAAGCAAGGTGTTTACCTGTTGAGAGTGGCTAACGATAAGGGAACAGAAACCATTCTATTCGTTAAGCAATAACGACTTTTAGGAACGTTTAAATGCCGGTTGTCAGCACACGAACAGTGTTGGGAACCGGCATTGTTTGTGCGGCCGGACCTCGCAGAGCTTGCCGAAGGACAGGTGTAAGGGTGGAGGCTAAGCGCAAGGTTTATGACGTCAGGAAATTTGCGATTCTACCCATGGGCTTTTGCTACCCGGGAAAAGGAAAAGGTGGTGACCTTCCTCCCCGGCCAGAGTGTGCCCCGCCGTGGTAGGAAAAACTACTGGAACTAATACCTAATCTAAAATTCAAACTGGTTATCGGAAGCTACGCTCAGGCCAAATACCTGAGGAAGAACCGTAAGTGGACGCTAAGGGACGCCGTACAAATAACTTACGCCTTTTGACCGTCTTATTTTGCCCTTTGCCGCACCCCAGTCCAGGCAACCAGGTTTTTCTCCGTAAGAACCCCTGGGTGGAGTCGGAAATAATACCCGTTTTAAAGTCCCTGATCAGAGAATAGAAAGGCAAATACGTACTGCAACGTTAAATGTTCGACTATTTATGATCTACTTATTACCTTTGTTTGTAGTGTTACCCGGTCAAAAACCGATAAATAAGCTTTTCTGTTGACCTAAAAACAGTTGGATTTTATTTAGAACGGGTAACGACTTTTTGCTTTTGTAATCTCAAGAATCGTAATCTTATGAAATCAGTCCTACGCCATTTAGTGTTTGGGATGGCCGTTCTCCTGTCATTTGGTGCTCATGCTCAAACAGACACGGTTAATTTGGCCATCATTGCCAGTATTAACATTACCCTGAACGACGAGTGCCAAGCCCTCGTTATCCCCGAAGAAATTTTAACTGGAGACTTTGACGTTGACGGAGACGGAGACTTTGTCCTCGGTGCTTTCGATATTGTTGTTGAAGATGGTAACGAAGCTAACGGCCCGATCATTGACGGCTGTGGCTCTTACAATTTTCGCGTTACCGCAAACCCAGACTTAGTAGTTGGATTCACTACCGGATGGGGCGTCATTAATGCTGAAGACAAAACCGCTCCATTTTTCATGAGTACGCCCGTTGCACCGGTCGGCCCCTTGTATTGTGATAATGTAGACGATATCAACCTGAATGTATTGCTCAATACGGTGAGTCGTTGCTACACATTCAATACCCAAACGAATATCATCGTTAACGCAACGCTCGACCCTGCCCTGCGTCTTCGCCTGATCGCGGGTGGTGGCCTGCCGGCAGCATCTGATAATTGCTCCGAATTCATCGAGATATGTGTAAACGACATCATTACCAGAGA
>JBLHRW010000214.1:0-8478 GCA_047626445.1 Neolewinella sp. | reverse complement strand
TGCAACCTGCAACCTGCAACGGGAGCGTAAGCGACCTTGCAACCTGCAACCTGCAACCTGCAACGGGAGCGTAAGCGACCCCTGCAACGGTGAACGCAGTGAGTCTCTAATACTCAAACGACATCTGCTCGCTAGGATATTCAAACAGGTTATCTGCCTTGATCAACCTAGCGACCTTCTCTGGCACCAGTTTTTCCCAACCGGGTTCACCTGATTTGATCAGGTTGAGTACGTCCCGCGAGTAGATGTGGAGGTTCTCGGGGTGAAAGTTATTGATGTCAACGATTTGGCCGCTGTCCAACAAGTGCTTGTAAAGAAATTTCACACCTTCGGGGATCGGGACGTTTTGTGCCGTCATCAGGTCGGCAGAGCCCTCCTGCTGAGCGGGATAGACGTACAGCTTTACGTTGCGGGTAAATATCTCTCCGAAGGCGGCTAGCAGCCGCCCATCCTGGTTATTGCGGAAGCGTTCGGAGATCAGCTGCAGGAGTTCATTAACCCCCAGGACGATGCCTACGGGGTTTACTTTATAAAGACTGAGGTAGTTGATGAGGTCGGAATAGCGGCCGTAATTCGAGATTACGACGGTTTGTCCCAGGGCATTCAGTAGTGTCGCCCGGTGCAGAAAGTCGCGCTCGTTCATTTCGGCGCTGTGCTGCAGGTTGTCAAGCGTAAGCTCGGTGAGGAGAAAGGTTTTGGTCGGATCAATACCGTTGGATTCCCGAAACTGTTTGTACCCCGCCTTGAGCATGTCTTCATTGACCAGGGTAATGGGCCGGAAACTTCCCCGGACGACCATGACCGATTTACGGTAAAGGAATTCACTGGGGTGGATGCTCCGGCCACGAGGGTCGAACATGGTGATGTTCGTCAGGCCATGCTTCACGAGCCACAGGCTGAGCAGGCGATTATCTACGGTAAAATTGGCGCCTTCCAGCACGATCATATCGATCGAAATACGGCCTTTAAGTCCGTCCAGCAGGCTGAGGATAAGCGTTTCCGGATCATCGTGGTAATGAAAAGCGGCGTAGATCATGTTGACCCCGAGGATACCGATGGCTTGTTGCTGGAGCTGGTTGTCGTTATCGAGCATCCGGACGTGTAGCAGCAGATCATTATGGGTGCTGTCGGCCGGATCGAGCTGAAAACGCAGGCCCATCCACCCGTTTCCGGGGATAGTACGGGAGTAGTTGATGGCAGCTATAGTGTCTGCAAAGACAAAGAAATTCGTATCCGGTTTATCGTGGCGCAGGCGATCCACCATGAGTTCATACTCGTGGTCCACCATTTTATGGATACGACTTTCGCAGACGTAGCGGCCAGTGGGTTCCACCCCATAAATCTGATCGGAGTAGACCTTGTCGTAGGCGCTCATCGTTTTGGCGATGGTACCGGCAGCGGCGCCTACCTGAAAGAAATAGCGGGCGACCTCCTGACCGGCCCCGATCTCGGCGAAGGTGCCATAAATCTTAGGATTCAGGTTGATTTCCAGAGCCTTTTGATCGGTTTCTAGTAGTTGACGCATGGTGTTGGAGCTGTTGGTCTATTGGTGCTACTGCTCTGTTAGTGTCGGCCCAATAGACCAATAACACCAATAGATCAATAAAGGGGCGCGGACGCAGGATGCAAGGTAAGGATAATGGAGCAAGGGAAGTGCTGCTTCGTCGAAAAGCCTACGTGATGCGGCTGCGTGTCCGTCGCGCCTGGAAGTGATCAATACCGTTATGTACGATGACGCGACCGAAAAAATTATGGTAAAAAGATAAGAGTGCCAAAGTATCAGCAATAGTACAATAGAAGAGTACCCCGTGAGGAACATCAATTTAATAACTGTCCTGATTGAAGCGCCGCGAGGGCAAGCTGCAAATCGGACAGTTATTGAATTGGCGTTCCTAAGCCGCCAGGCCTGCTCTTTAACACCAACCTATTGCCCCTGCGTTCGCGCCAAAAAGACCATAAAATCACCCTTCCATCCAGCTTCGTCGAATTCTCACCCCAACTAATCGAGCATTTTTTGACACATTTGCGTTGAACACTAACATTATGGAAACAAAAAAAAACACCCTTATTATGAAATTCAACACCAAGCAAATCCTCCTCGCCGCCACGACTGTAGTACTACTATTAATGGCCGCATTATTTAACCCCTTCGCCGTCAATGACCAGGGCTACCGAGCGGTGGTCCAAGGCATTACGGGAGATGAATTCGTTCGCTTTGAGACCGGTATGTACTGGGCAGGCTTTTTCAGTAAAACCACCAATTATGCCGATGTAGTGACGGTGCAGGTGGAGCGACCTGAGAAGCGAAAATCCGACATCAGCTACTTTTCGGAGCCCATCCGTTGTCAGTTTGCCGATGGTACCTACGCCAACCAGGTTGGCTACTCCGTAAAGTGGAAGCTCCCCAATAATGAGGAGCGAATGCTGGCCATTCATAAGGACTACCGCAATCAAAGCCGCCTGGCCGCCAGCCTGGCCGACTACTCCAAAGAATGTGCCAACTATTCGTTTCAGTTGATGGACTCGGAGAAGCACTACAGCGGAGGTAAGTCCGAACTGGCCGAGGCCTTTAAGTACCAGCTGCGCAATGGGCAGTACATCATTGAGCAACACGAGGAGGTGCGCATTGACTCCATCAGTGGTGAGAAGATCCGTAGCTACGAGAACACGCCCAGGAAGAACCCCGACGGTAGTTTCGCCCTCGCCAAGAGTGACGTGCAACAGTATGAAATCGCACCCAACTTTGTGGCCATCACCCTGGTGAACTACGAAGACGTGGTGAACGAAAAGCTGAAGGCCAAAGTAGAGCAAAGCACCCGTGAGGCCATCGCCAAGCAAGAGCTGGTCACCGCCCAGCAGGAGGCACTTACCGCCGAGATGCGTGGTCGCCAGAAGGTGGCCGAAGTACGCGCTACCGAGGAAGCAGCCAAGATCGAGGCCGAGATCCGTGCCCAGGCCCAAACGGCGGTCAGTAAGGAGCAGGCCCTGCAGGCCAAGTATCAAGCCGACAAGGCACTGGCGCAGGGCCGGGCCGACGCAGAGGTCGCCCGCCTGAAAGTATCTGCTGGTCTTTCGCCCCGCGAAAGGGCGGAGTTCGAGAAAGAAACCCGCATCGGCGTAGCCGCCGAGCTGGCGAAGGTAAACGTGCCCAGTATTGTCATCGGCGGTTCCGGTAACGGTGCCAACGGAGCCAACCCCATGGACGCCATCGGCATCAACATGCTGCTGGAGGTGATGGGCAAACTGCAGAAGAAGAATTAAGCCTCAGTTTTGAGTTGATCGTGCGATGGTGCGCGGCCGGGAGTAGTCCTGGCTGCGCTTTTTTATAAAAACCCAAGTGTCGGCAACCGTCCTGACTCGTATACAACAGGATACCAGTACACTATCCAAGCCATTCTCCCCTTTATCTTAGCATAAAACCTTAGCCTATGCGCTCCCTGCTCTTCGTCCTCCTCTTTTGTACCTGCGGCCCCGCCCTGATGGCTCAGGAGATGGACAATGCCCGACTCGATTCTATTTTCCACGCTGTACTGGATACCGTCACCGGCGCCCCTGGCCGTTGGGAGCTTACGTTGGCGGAAACAAAAATGCTGTGTATCACGGACGAGACCCACGATCGCATGCGAATCATCACGCCGGTCCGCCGACTTGAAGAAGCCACCTCGCAGGAAGTCCTTTCCTGCCTTGAAGCCAACTTCCATACGGCCCTCGACGTGAAGTACGCCATTGCTGACGGGATGATCTGGGTCGCTTTCATCCATCCACTAAGTCCGCTGCAAGACCGGCAATTGATTGATGCCCTGGCCCAGGTGCGTAGTGCGGCGGTTACCTACGGCACCATTTATACTAGTACGGACCTGGTGTTCCCTAAGCAGAAGGATGTGGAGGAAAGGAAACGAAAAAAGAAGGGATCAAGAATGTAGCACAGTATCTTGCCTTTATGCAACACCACCATTCAGACCTTCCACTTTACGAACAATTTACCATTCAGGGATTCTGGTCGGTATCAGGGTGGGCATTACTATTAAGGGACGTTGGGGAAGTATGTGGCAGCGGCTATAGAATCATCTGGATATGCTGCTTCCTGGGGCTGTGCCTGATACCTAAGGGACGCCGAGGGGTGCTATGCACATTGTCACAAGTAGTTTTTGACAGGTTAATAAGTTGGGTTATCAACCACCACTAAAATCTCTTCCCCTTCTTCGGTTTCGGTTGGCATGTAGTATACGTCATCCAATTCGTAATAGTCACTTCCATTTACAGTTGTGATATTATAACCATCAGGCAAAGAATCAATTTCGGCCCCCATTGGAGCTTCTACTACCTCGTACTCATTATTGTTCTTCACGTAATAAGTGCCGTAATAATAGTAATAAGGCAGTGGTCCAATTACAACCTTACGATAACCAACTGGTAGTACTCGAATTCTAACGCCGTAAGCAGGACGAGCTACAAACCAGCTAGTTCCACGAGGTCTATACCAGATTCCAGCGTGATAGCGAAAACCGACGCCTTGGTGTCTAACTGTTATCGCTTTAGCGTGTACTGTTGTCACCACTGCCCCTCTTTTGGGTAAATGCCGATAGTGATGGTGTACTACATTAGTTCTTTTAGCTCTCTTTCTATTCGTTTGCACAATGGTTGTATTCCCCCTACTCCCTTTATGCACGACAGTCTTTTTGCCACGCGGTCCTTTATGCACAACGGTTTTTTGTCCTTGTGCTCCTTTATGTGTTCTAATTTTTGTTCTCTGCGCCTCTATGTTATTTGTACATAGTAAAACGATTAGGGTCAATACGAATACGAGTATATTTTTCATAATTTAATTTATTTGCTAGGTGATTCAGGTATAGTATTTCCTTAGAAGGTTACTTACAACTTAGTGGGCGCAAACCAAATCATCACTTAAAGGCGATAGCCGACACGAGCGGTATGGAGCATCAGCTCAGCTCGCAGCGCTTTGTACTTCAGACCTGTACTTGAGTGCGGGCAAGGTCGAAGTCTCAACTACCAACTTCTTGGTAAGCGACAATTTGGTTTGCGGTCCTACTTAGTAGCGCTAGTCACACAAGTCCCTGGCGGCACGCCAGTCTTCTACGCTTTCGACGATGACCTGTTCTTCGGTTTCCCGGTTAACGATGGTGATCGGGAAGGCAAGGGAGACATCTGCGTCTTCGCCAGCAGCTTCGACGACCTCCCGCCAGGCAACTCTGCTCACTACGGTCACGGTGTTCTGTCCGATGTTGAGGGTAACGGGGAAGAGTACGGAGTAGCAGGGTTCGCGGTCGTCTTCATCACCACGGTCGACGCAGGCGTTGCGGAGGCGGTAGAGTTCGCGCTCACCGTTGAGGGTAAGGACGCGGTCGTTCTCCAGGGTGACGGTGATCGGGTAAACGATGCTTACACCATGGGGGCTGAAGGCCTGGTTGAGCCGGCGGAACTGCTGCCAGCTGTTGACCTCGATGGTCGTATCACGGCCAACTACGCTGATGGGGTAATTGATGTTAAAGCATGGGCGGGGGCGAACATCATCGTTGATATCACGGCAACTACGGTGGAGGCGGCGTAGGGTGCGGAAGTTTTCGATGGTAACCTGGTTTCCGTTGGCCAGTTGGACATCGAAGGGATACACGAAGTTGGCACGGACACCAGCATCACGAATCCGGCGGTAGGCTGCACGAAGATCTTCGGCATCGCTGGCCGTGATGACGGTTCCGTCACGCAGAACGACCTGAACAGGAAAGACAAAGCGGAAGCAGGGGCGCCGGCGCATTTCGGCGGGGTCGCTGGAGGTAGGGTCTGGAGGTAAAGCTTTGAGGAGTACTTCAGGCATTTCCTCTTCGGTGAGAATTTCTGGGGTTATCTCCTCTTGGGCAATTTCATTATCACAGGCGGTGAAGGCAACCATTAGGCCAAAAGCCAAGAATAGGAAGCGGAGTTGTTTTGGAAATACGTACATGGAAAAGCGTTTTTTAAAAATGGTTGAATAGTTAGTATTCAGCCCGGTGGGTTATTGGATTTCCGCAGGTTAACGGCGGTGGTAAAGTTGTTGATCAGACGACTCGACGCCGCCGTTGCGGTTCGCTTATTACAATCCGCAAACCTCATTTTACCCTACCTTGCCGAAGAAAATAGTTTCAACCTTATTCGTCGACCCGTTAAACTAATGGAATCTACCCCTCCGGAAGGCGTCTGCAAAGAAGCCGTATACCATACTGTTTTTCAAGAAGTTGCCCCCAAGCTCCGCAACTTCTCCTACTACCGTACCGGCAGCAAGGAAATAGCCGCAGATATTGTTCAGGATGCCTTCCTCCGGTTATGGGAAAACTGTGCGAAGGTTTTGCCCGACAAGGCCAGCGCCTGGCTTTTTCGGGTAGCGGAGAATATTTTTTTCAAGCAAAAAGAGAAAGAAAAGGTCGTCCGTAAATACGAGTGGCGGATGGCCGGGCCGGAACCGACCTATGCCTCCCCGGAGGATGAGTTGCGGGAGAAAGAATTTCAGGAACAACTGGAAACTGCCATTGCCGGGCTGCCCGATGGGGCCAGGGAAGTTTTCCTGCTCAATCGGATGGACGGTTTGAAATATCGAGAGATTGCTGTATTGTTGAACATCAGTCAGAAGGCGGTAGAGAAGCGGATGCATCGGGCGTTGGTGGAACTTCGCGAACTTCATGCTGGGATATAAACGGCCTGCGGCCTTGGTAGTGAGTAGTGGGTAGGGCCTACCGCAGGGGAATGCTCGCTGCCGCTCGTACGCCTGTTCCAGCATAAATGCGGGGGAACCCGTAGGCTGCGTAGCAACCCTGAATACCTAAATGTTTTTATATGGTTCCAATACAGCGCCCACTTTTTCTTCATATAGCCCTTAGTGTCCTTAATGTCTTAGTGGTTCAAATCCGACGCCTGCCCCCCCTCTCTAACACCTATAAAAGAAAATCTTTCCTCCTATTAGGTAGGGTAAACGCTTACCTTCGGATTATAACACTGAGCAAGTCTCCCTAATCATGGCCAAACCATCTTATAACGACGACACCTTACTCGCCCGCTGGCTCAGCGGGGAGCTGAGTGCGCCCGAAGAAGCCGACTTACGGCAACGCCCTGAGTTTAAGGATTACAAACGCATGCTCGGCAACATCAGCCGGATGCAACCGCCGGCATTCGATGAAGCGGAGGAGTTCTCCCGCTTGTCTGCCGCCCGCAATGCTCCTTCATCCGAAAAACCGCACCTGCGTGCCCGCCAAAAAAAGCGTCGCCTTAATAAGGTATGGTACGCCGCAGCCGCTTCCGTTGCCCTGGCTTGTGTTGCCTGGTTCTTACTGCTTAATAACCAGCGGGACTTCAAAGCGCGGAATGGAGCAATTCCACAATTCGCTGCACTCGAGGATGGCTCCTCCATAAAACTAAACGACGGTAGTACCCTCAATTTCAACCCTACTGAAGATCGACGGTTGGCCACACTTTCAGGCGAAGGCTACTTCGAGGTCGAAAAATCTGAAGTCCCCTTCATCGTGCAAACCGAGCTCGGGCAAGTCACCGTAGTCGGCACCTCCTTTAATGTGTACAGCCGTGCGGGAAGGATGACGGTGAGTTGTACCACCGGGAAAGTGCAGGTAAAATTCAAAACCGACACCAAAGCTTACCTACTGACGCCCGGAAAATCGGTAAGCATCAACACTGACGGCACCGTAACGGATAGCTTACATGGACCAGAGCACCTTGATTGGCTAGAAGAGAACCGATCCGTCTTTATCAATCGTCCGCTGTCAGAGATTCTGACAGAGCTCGAACGGCAGTACGACCTGGAGGTAGACCGCTCGCCAAAACTAGATCTCGCCAAAACTTATGACGTCACCTTTCCTAATGACAATATGGATCGTGCCGTGAAAACCGTTCTCCGGCCTGCTAAATACACTGACTATAGTCAAGACGGAAATCGGATTATCCCCTTGCCGAAATAACTACTGGTTAGAGAAAACTGATCGGTAACCTAATAACTTGACAACTCGACATGCGGCACCTGCTAGCCCTCTTTTGCTTACTTCTTCCGTTCGGTAGCCACGCGCAGCCAGCAGAAAGCTTACGTCTGACCGTCGATTTCAAGAGTACTCCCTTGCTGGAAGCCATCAACCATCTTGAGAAAAAATTCGATCTCACCTTTTCCTTTCCTCGGGATGAAGTAACCAGTAAAAACGTTAATTGTCATTTTTATGAGGCAAGCTGGGAAGAGATAGATCAATGCCTTTTTGCCCTTAACGCGCTGACTAGTGAGCGACTAGGAGACGGTTACGTCACCTTACGGCCGGTCAGCCCTGCTGAAGAGAAGACCTGGAACTTCTGCGTGCAGGTCATTGATCAGGAGAACACTCCCCTACCCTTCGCGACCATCGGCGTGGCCCGCACCGGGCGCGCGGCAAGTGCTGACGATACCGGGCGGTTTTCTGGAAGTTTGCCGGCTGCCTTGATGGACGAGATCACCAT
>JBLHRW010000213.1:0-8558 GCA_047626445.1 Neolewinella sp. | reverse complement strand
GGGATATCATGTAAGGTGTAGGAAGTCTTTTGAGCGCTAAAAACCGTCGGGGAGAATCCCTATCAGACGGAACACCCTACACTAAGTGACGCGAAATAAATAAACCATGCTTCTTGACCGCCTTATTTTGCCCTCACCGCTCTTAAAAAGTATTTCCGTAGCTACGGCTATGCAAAGAATTTTTCAAGAACGGCGAGAACAAAAGCGTCAGGTCAAAAACCAGTAAGTTATTTATACGGCGTCTCTAAGATCGAGGATCCCCAGCTCGAAGCTTAAAGGATCGATCTGGGCTTGAAGGGTAGTAAACTGGAGGCGTAAAATGGCCAGTAGGGTGAAGATGGTTCTCATTAGGAATAATAGGTGTTTAGGTTCAAAAGACAAGTTATGCTTTAATTGCTAGAGGGCAATATTTTCGGGGCAGTTAATTTATAGGTTTGAGCATGGTTGGTTCGCGATAGGTCTGCTCTTAATGCAGGTAATACTACATTAGCTTCTGAGGGGCAACCCAATTGAGCGCAACAATATAAGATGGAAAGATGGCGGTATAAAAAGAGCAGTGCACTTGCCATAAGGATGATAGCAAATGTCACAGAATACCAAAACCGATACTGTTCGGGAAAAGCTTAAGGTCTATTATTACCGGGATCCCGCTACCGCGTCCCCCGAGGTATCAAAGTACTAGGAAAAACCACCACACTCTCATTGCCATCCTTACCCACGGCCGAAACGCCGAAGAAGTAATTATCCACCACAATATTGGTGAAAGTATAGTCAAGTTTGTCGGCGGGGACGAAGCGCTTATGCGTCCACTGCGGCTCGGTGGTGAGGCGGTAGTGGACGTAGTAGCCGGCAATTGCTGTCTTGGTTTCCGGCTTCTCCCAGCGCAGGCGCGCGCTGGGCTCAACGGTACCGCCGATCATCACCAGGGGTGGGGGAGGCGGCGCAGCCGCCAGACCAGCGAGGGTGATGGCATTGACGCCAGTGAGCTTGGCGGCGTAGGGGAAGTTGACGTGCTCGAGCTTGTCGCCGTATTCGATGCCGTCTTCGGTCCGGATATCCTGGTGCTGCTGGGTATAGTTCTCGTGGGTTTCCATGATGCGGATGCCGGGGAAGCCAGCGTCGTTGAACGGGCGGTGGTGCCCACCGCGCCCAAAACGATCGAGGCGGTAGATCATCATCGGGTGGAGGTTGGTCGTGTATTGGGTGGTCAGCCGGTGCACGTAGCGGGCGAGCTGGCGGCTGGGGCCGTCGACCTCACCGCCGAAGAAGCGGCGGTAGGTGTTCTCGCGTTCGTCGTTGGCACTTTGGGGGTAGTAGGGCTCAGAAAAGATGCGGAAGGAGGTATTGTCCGTTACCCCGTCGATGCCGGTGATGTTGCCGATCATGTCATTATTGAGCACGCCGAGCAGCTCCCACTTTTGCTCCTTGGCGTACGCAGCTAGGCCCTTGCCACCGAAAAGACCTTGTTCCTCCCCGCTCAGACCAACGTAGGCGATGGAGCCGGGGAATTTGTACTTCGTCAGGGTGCGCGCGGCTTCAAGGACGCCAGCCATGCCGGAGGCGTTGTCGTTGGCACCAGGACTGTCGTTGGTGAAATTGAGCGGGTCGGAGATGCGGCTATCAATGTCACCACTCATCATCACCAGGCGGTCAGGGTCGGCCGTGCCGCGCTGAATGGCAACGACGTTGACCACCCAGGTAGCGGTGGGAATACGCCGGCTTTCTCCTTCCGGTACCAGGTTGCGCTGGTAGAAAACCTCGAGGCAACCGCCACATTCTTTGCTGATCTTTTCGAATTCACTGAAGATCCAGCGGCGTGCGGCACCAATGCCACGCGTGGTACTGGTCGTATCACTCAGGGTATGCCGAGTACCGAAATTGGCGAGTCTCGTGATGTCCGCTTCCAGCTGTTGGGCGGAAGGCGCATTGGCAATATCGTACAGGCGGGCGTCTTCAGCGGGTGGGGCCACTTGGGCGCGGACGCCGGTGCAGACCAAGAATATAAGGAGCAGGGGAAGGAAGTAGCTTAGTCTCATGCGGCTAAGATAGTGGGTAGTTGGTAGAAAGTAGTTGTTAGGGAGTCCGGAACCTTGCTCACTTAATTCCTTCTTTACACCAGCGTCCCCGCCCTGAAAAAAATAGGCCAGGGTGTCAAAAGTAAGGGTGCTTGGTAAGGATTTGGTTGAGGGTGTCCCCACCCGAAAAGCTTGATCTGCCATGTATTCGGGTGGGGACACCCACAACCGGAATCGTCAATCGAACCTTATTTTTGGAACCTCACCAAAGATACCAGCCAAGTACCTCAACCTTACCCCCCAACCGAGCCTTACTACAAGACCACCAGATTACAAGACCACCAGACCATGTACCTACTCACCGGAGCCGCAGGCTTCATCGGAAGCGCCCTCGTCGCCCACCTCAACGAACAAGGCGTTACCGACCTGATCCTCGTCGATGATTTTACCAACTACCCCGCCAAGGCGCCGAACCTTGCCGGAAAGCAATTTCTTCGGAAAGTCGAACGCGAAGAGCTGTTCGCCACCTGGGATAAGGAGCAGTGGCCGCTGAAAGGCGTGTACCACCTCGGTGCCCGCACGGACACTACCGAACCCGATGCCGAACTTTTCGACCGCCTCAATCGCAACTACACCCGCGAGGTCTGGCAACGGTGTACCCAATGGCAAATCCCCCTCATCTACGCCAGTTCCGGTGCCACCTACGGCCTGGGCGAACATGGCTACGTCGATGACGATGCACTCGCGGAAATCCTGGTGCCCCTGAACGAATACGGACGCAGCAAAAACGACTTCGATAAATGGGTGCTGACCCAAACCGAGACCCCGCCGCACTACTACGGCCTGAAATTTTTCAACGTCTACGGGCCCAACGAAAACCATAAAGGACGGATGGCCAGCGTGATCTGGCATACCTTCCAGCAGGTGCAGAAAACAGGGAAGATGAAGCTCTTCCGCAGTCACCGATCCGACTATGACAATGGCCACCAGCGCCGGGATTTCATCTACGTCAAAGACCTCGTTGGCGTCAACCACTGGCTGATGGACAACCTGCCCGCACCCAGCGGCCTCTACAACCTGGGCACCGGACAGAGCAGGACATTTCTCGACCTCGCGACGGCGACCTTTGTGGCCATGGGCCACAACCCGGACATCAGCTTTGTCGACACTCCCGCAGATATCCGCGATAAATACCAGTACTTTACCGAGGCGGATATGACAAAGCTCCGAAATGCTGGCTATGATCGACCCTTTGCCTCCCTTGAAGATGGGATATCTGATTATGTTTCCAACTATCTCTTGCCTGAGAAACGGTGGTGATAGAGTGAAGGGTTGAATGAGCTGCCGCTGTTACCGTTCGCTGCGCTAGCTCCCCCAGGGAGGAATGGGCTACCGCTGTTACCACTCACTTCGCTATGCTTGTTCGCCCAGGGTGAGCAAGCATAGCGCCACGAATGGTACTTGCGGAAGTAATTCAGTGACTCGCCAACCCAACAACTCACACTTAGGGACGCGAAATAAATAAACCATGCTTCTTGACCGCCTTATTTTGCCCTCACCGCTCTTAAAAATTATTTCCGTAGCTACGGCTATGCAAAGAATTTTTCAAGAACGGCGAGAACAAAAGCGGCAGGTCAAGAAACACGTTTTATTTAATTCGCGTCCCTAAGGGACGCCGTACAAATAACTTACGCCTTTTGACCACCTTATTTTGCCCTCCCCAAATTTAAAAATCATTTCCGTAACTGAGACTATGCAAAGGATTTGTAAATTCGGTGAGAACAAAAGCGTCAGGTCAAAAACCAGTAAGTTATTTATACGGCGTCTCTAAAAGAATCAATCAACTAATTATGAAAGCCAACCGCACCCTAACCCTAGGCGAATTCCTAATCGACCGACCGGAAGAATTCGAATATGACAACGCCGAACTTGGCCAGTTGCTGAATGCCATCCGGCTAGCGGGTAAGGTGGTGAGCCATGAGATTCGGAAGGCCGGCCTGGTCGATATCACCGGGACTATGGGAAGTACCAACATACAGGGCGAGGAACAGAAGAAACTCGACGTCTTTGCCAACGAGGCCTTCATCAATACCCTCACCAACCGCGACATCGTCTGCGGTATCGTGTCGGAGGAAAACGATGACATGATCTCGATCCCCGGAGCGGATAACCGCAACCGCAACAAGTACGTGGTGGTGATCGATCCGCTGGATGGGAGTTCGAACATCGATGTCAACATCACCGTCGGTACCATTTTTGGCATTTACCGCCGTGTCTCTCCCGTCGGTACGCCCGTTATTGTAGACGACTTCCTCCAGCCGGGCAACCTGCAGGTGGCCGCCGGCTTCATCTCTTACGGCACCTCCACCATGATGGTGTACACGACCGGAAACGGAGTGAATGGCTTCACGCTGAACCCTGCTATCGGGACTTATTACCTGTCTCACCCCAACATAATGCTGCCAGACAGCGGTACCATTTACAGCGTGAACGAGGGAGGCTACGTCCATTTCCCCCAGGGCGTGAAGAACTACATCAAGTATTGCCAGGCGGAGGAAGGTGACCGGCCCTACACCAGCCGTTACGTCGGTAGCATGGTGGCCGACGTTTGGCGGACAATGTTATTGGGCGGCATCTACTTTTACCCACCGAGTACAGGTAAGCCGGAGGGAAAACTGCGTTTACTCTACGAGTGTAATCCGTTTGCGTTCCTGCTGGAGCAAGCCGGGGGAAGTGCGACCGACGGCTACCAACGTATCATGGACATTAAGCCGACAGACATTCACCAACGTATGCCGTTCTTCGGTGGCTGCAAGGGGATGGTGGCAAAGGCTATGGCGTTCATCAAGGAGGAGTAGCGAATCAAAAAAAACAAGCCCCTCCACCAGAGATGGAGCGGCTTGCGAAAACCACTTACAGAAAGCGCTTATTTGGTCTTGGGACGGAGTGGTTTTGTAGGGCACGAACTACCAGATTACCCGACCACAAGACTACAAGACCAACTTACAGCCGGTCCAGGTTAAACCGTTCCACAATATCCATGACCTTGTCGACCAGTTTGCCGTCGGAGGAGTAGTTGGTTTTAGCCAGGGCGGCGATCCATTGTTGGTAGTTGACGGAGTTGTTGGACAGCTCAGGGAATCGTTTGTTGAGGCGTTCGGAGTGTGCGCGCCAGTTCATCCACGCATTATCGTAATAGCCGTTGTCGGTAAAGGTGCCGAAGTGGTTGTTGTCCCGTTTAGCGGCGTTGGCCTGCCCGGCATTGCTGAACAGAATGGCCAGGGCCATATTCGCTGGTGCCGGAACATTGAACTTCACTTCTTCTCCTTTAGCCACACGTTCAAACCGGTTAACGTAGGATCGAACGGTAGCGGCGTCCAGGTCGTTGACGTCCCAAGCGGCTCCAGCCGTCATTGGGCTTGTTTCTTTACCACTTACCGGAAGTAGGGACATGCTGGCAGTACTGGTGTTGGCTGCTGCAGTGCTACCGGCGGTCACGGCAGAGTGGCGACCATCAGCCTGGCCGATGGCCAGGCCTTCCTTACCCATACTTACGGTAACGTCTACTTGCTTTTGCGTAAAAACAAAGACCACTAAACCCATCAATCCGATGCGGAACCAGGTGAGCCGGAAACGTGCCATCCAGGCGGGAGGGATGTATTCTGTATGCGCTGCCTTGTGCCGTAAGGAGGTGAACAACTGGCCCACATAGGCACGTAAGCGCCGCCAGAGCAATGTCCAGTTGATGGTGAGGACGCGGCCGGGGCCGCGGCGGGGAGCCGGGGTAGAATTGAAAGAAGCCATAACCGTTTACTTTTTTTGCAACCTGCCACATTTCGTTGTGACGTTGACAAAAGTAAACGTTTTTGTTTTTAAATTCAAATCTTTGTTTGGAAAAGTGTCAAGTTTTTAAGTTGTTGGCTTGTCTATTCACCCAGACTACCGTGGTAATCAGCCGACCAGGACACCCGACAACCGGGACAATCTGACAACCGACAACTAAGAGCGTGTCTAAATTTAACACTTCGGGCTACCTGCGCCAAGTTTTATGTTGAACTTCGTTGCTTCATCGGTCACTTGGCTATGGCCAAGCTCCCTTTTCGCGCCTCATTCAGCATGAAATTCGTCAGCAGTCGCCACAAAAGCCAAATTCAGAGACGCTCTAAGACTACCCGATAACTAGCCAGCCCGCTTAAGCAATATCCGGATCGGCGACCCATCACTCCCCGCCAGCTTCAGCGGCAAACAGATCATTTCATAATCTCCCTCAGATATCTTGCGCAGATCGACCCCTTCAATAATCCAGACATTGGCGCTCATCAGGGCGCGATGGGTTTGAGGGTTTCCCTCGTAGAATGGCCCTACCGAGAGGTAGTCTACGCCAATGAGGGCCAGTTTGCGGCTGGCGATCCAGGCGGCGGCCTCCGGGCCGATGCCGCGGTACTCCTTATCGAACGGATCCTGGAGCCAGAATTTTTTGTCTGAATTTGGGGTGCGGAGGATCAGGCGTTCGCCGGGAAGTAAGGGGCGGGTTCTGGCTTCGTACGCATCGAGGAAGGCGGGAGTAACCTCGGCGGGGCAGTCGATCGCGGCGATACGCACTGGGCCGAGCCCTACGTGGATGGGCGCAAGGCTGATGTCAATACCTTCGGCCATAAAGTGGTTGGGGGCATCCATGTGGGTGCCGGAATGGGCGCTGAAATGGAGCATGGTTACCTTCGCCTGGTCGCCGCAATGGATGCAACTCAGGGTATCGAAAGAGGTTACAGGTTGGCCGGGCCAGCCGGTCATGCCTTCGAAAATGGGGTAGGTGACGTCCGTCCAGCCTTCGTACCAGGGGGTGTTCATGGGGTATTGATTTGTAGGTTAGGGGTACATCTGTACTTGTACCCAAAACTGACATTATGCGAGTGAGAATGAGATGGCGCGGCCGCAGGTGCAGGGAAAGTTTTTGAAGCAATGAACCTAGCCCTCAGCACTGCTCGCTGGAGAGGAAAGTCGGTTGCGGCATTAAAGTTTGCGGGATCACCGGAAAAAATGGCTTTTTGGACCGCGAAGCGTCCTCAATAACGAAGTCAGGGGAATAGCAGCGTTTAGGTTGAGGACCTCTCGGCCTACGGTCTACACACGTCTTTACAGTCAAGCATATAACGCTGATCTTTTGCAGGTAGCTATGGCTACCCGAGGCTTTCAGCTGCTCGTTCAGCACCACGCTACCGGCGTTCTAACTAGCACCAACTTCAATCTTGATGCACCAGACCTGGAGGTCTTCCGCCTGGAAAATCAACTGCTTTGCGATTGCCTCGGGGCCGAATTTGTGAGGAGCGTTGAGCGTCCGATCTTTGTTTTATCTTTGTAACCAGCTTTTTGATTTATCTACCAACCTACCATGATTCCCAAAAACATACTTTACACCGCCGCCATTGCGTGGCTACTCACCGGCGTACTCTTTGGTCAACAAAGCTTGATTGAATTACCAAAACCTGATTTGAATAAGCTGGAACGCGAAGATGCCAGTTTCAATAATGTCCGGTTCTCTGCTCCCGTACCGCTTGATCTTGCACCTGCGTCCGCGCCGGATACTTATGCCCACGAAAATGGAGAATGGACCTGGTCGCGTACTTTTCAGGTTCCCTCCGCAACCGGCCTGGCGCTCTTCGCCGATCAGCTGAACCTGCCCGAAGGTGGCCGCCTGCTACTAACCAATCGTGCCGGTAGCCGAGGGCCTTTCACCCAAGCAGATGCCAGTTCCGAAAACCGCCTCTTTACCGACTTTCTCCCCGGAGAATTAGTAACCCTGACCTACCGTGGGCCTTTGCCCGACGAAACACCGTTTCACCTGTGGCGCATCGACCATGTTTACCGCAAAAACCTGTGGCGGAATCCTTTCAACAAAGACTTCGGCGATGCAAATTCCTGTCAGGTAAACGCAAATTGTGTGGAAGGCGATGGGTGGAGCGATGAAAAATCGGGTGCCGCCCGCATCAACCTCGTGGTAGAAGAGGGCGTCGGCTTTTGCTCGGGTAACCTGATCAATAATACCGCCATGGACGGGCGCCCCTTCCTGCTCACTGGCTTTCACTGCATGGATGGCTTTACCCCCGTTTACGATTTGTGGGCGGTTGATTTCGACTATACCAGCGAGGACTGTAATAACCCGGCCACCGAACCAAGCCCTACCCGATATGTAGGCGTTCGTTTTCGGGCTGGTAAGCGCGAAACTGACTTCATGCTGTTGGAGATCATCGACCCTGAATTTACCGCAGAGGACCACTACTTTGCCGGCTGGGACCGTTCTCCGGGAGATGTGTCTGGGAAAATAATTCACTTTCATCACCCGATAGGCGACGTGCAGAAATTGGGCGTTTCCGGCCCGGAGGGTATGTCGGTTCTGACCAACCAGATTACCTGGAACAACGGTGTTGTCACACCGCCAAGCCACCACTTTGTGATGGACTACGCGGTAGGTGATTTTGAGCAAGGGTCTTCCGGGAGCGCCTATTTTGATGAAGACCACCGCATCCGCGGCCAACTGAATGGCGG
>JBLHRW010000212.1:0-8585 GCA_047626445.1 Neolewinella sp. | reverse complement strand
GGGTGGCGCCTACCTATTGATCTATCAAGTCCGGAAGCGACCGTTACTCCGGCTGGGCAACGAGATGCAGGCCGCCAGCCGAAGGCGCCACCGCACGCTGGAAGAATTACTCCAAGGCATAAAAACCGTGAAGACCTATGGGAGCGAAGGCAGTTTCTTGAAGCAATACCAGCAAGACACGGAGACTTTAGCACGGGTGACCCCCCGCCTCCGGCTCATGTACCAAACGCCTAAGTTCTTGCTGGAAATCGTGGCCTTCACGGGCATCATCACCGTAACGTTGGTGCTCTACTTACAAACCGGAGATTTAGCTACCGCACTACCGACCCTCACCTTGTTCGCGGTGGCCGGATACCGGTTATTACCAGCATTACAGCAAGTGTTTGGCGCAGTAGCCACCATGCGCAGCAACCAGGGCTTACTGGATCGGTTGTATGACGACCTCGTTAAGGGCCTGCGTCACGAACTAGCAGAACCTGTGGCTACAGAACCGCTTCTATTTGAGCAAGCCATCCAGCTGAAGGAGGTAGGCTTTCACTTCCCGGCGGCTGAAACGCCTTTATTTACGGGCCTGAGCCTCCGTATTCCTAAGCAAAAGGTAGTTGCCTTTGTCGGCGCTACCGGGTCGGGAAAGACGACCCTGGTCGATCTGATCACAGGGCTTTTCTCCCCTACTTCGGGCCAAATCCTGGTGGATGGGAAGCCTTTAGCTGCGGCGACTTTGCCAGCCTGGCGGGCGCAGCTCGCCTACGTCCCCCAAGAGGTATTTCTATATGACGCCACCCTACGGGAGAACATCACCTTCGGCATTTCAGCTAAGGAGACTTCTGACGCAGCGATCATGCGTATCCTGGCGCTGGTCGATCTCGAGGACTTCGTCAGTCAGGAAACTTCGGCGGGGCTGGACACCTTGCTGGGCGAAAACGGTGTCCGGCTAAGTGGTGGGCAGCGACAACGGGTCGGCCTGGCAAGAGCCTTACTCCGGCGGCCATCCGTATTGGTCCTGGATGAAGCGACGAGTGCGCTTGATACCGTAACGGAGCAAACCATCATTTCCGCCATTGATAAATTACCGCAAGAATTGACGGTGCTCATTATTGCCCACCGGCTCTCTACCGTGCGGTATGCCGATGAGATCCACCTACTGGAAGCTGGCAAATTGATCGCTTCGGGCAGCTATGCGGAATTGGAACGGGACAACGAGTTGTTTCGGCGGATGTCGAACCTGGCCTGAGTTTGTTCAATAGCCGATCGTGGTACGACTATGAACGAATAGGCTATGAACAAGAATAAGGCGCGGCCGCAGGTGCAATAAAAGGAATAAAGGAGCAAGGAACTGCCACCGCAGGCATCTTCCTGGCCCCCTGCAAAAACTACAATCGGTTGCAGTGTCACTAGGAACTACTAAACTACAGGCTATACCCTAAAAAAGGCCCAGCTTTTCGCCCGATCCCCTTACCTTCCGTCATAGAAAAAACCGTCATTATGCAACATCGCTTTAATAACTTCCTCTGCACCTGCGTCCTCGCCCTAATCTGCTCTTTCACCCTGGCGGCCCAGCAATTCAAAGCCCTATTGGTGGTACAGACCGCCGGCTGGCAGCACGAAAGTACCTTCAGCGCCATTCCTGCCATGGAGAACCTGGCCGCCCGCCACGACTTTAAGCTCGACCTGAAACAACGTGCGATGCCGGTGAACGATAAAATGCTAGCAAGGTATGATGTGGTCATCTTCGTGAATACGACCGGAGACATCTTCAACGACGAGGAGCAAGCGGCCTTTGAACGCTACCTTCAATCCGGAAAAGGCTGGGTAGGCGTTCACGCCGCCTCCGACACGGAATATGACTGGAAGTGGTACACCGACATGGTGGGCCACATGTTCAAGATTCACCCCGTCGTACAAACAGCTATGCTCGACGTGCACGACAATACCTTCCCCGGCCTCAACACTTGGCCAAAGCGCATGATGTGGACCGATGAGTTCTACGAATTCAAAGACGGAAAAAAGAAGCCCGGCTTTAATTACCTTCTCTCCGTTGACGAAAGCACCTACGACATCAACGCACAGTGGGGCCCCGACAACAAAGCCGTCGGCCACGGTGATTTTCACCCCATGAGCTGGTACCACGACTATGACGGCGGCCGGGCCTGGTACACCAACCTGGGTCACGTTCCTGCCGTTTTCGAAGATCCTAACTTCCTGACCCACGTTTATGGGGGAATTTACTGGGCGGCGAAGGGGAAGAAATAAACCCGTGCCCTGTCTAGCCAATTCTGGCACATACTATCTTCAGGGTTTTCCAGTGATTGGCAGGCAGGTATGACGTGCTCTTATGCTTCGGACTAATCATCAAATTTGACAAGATAGCCCACCACAGGTCACACAATCCCGTTCTTAACGGCATAAAGCACCAGCCCCACCAAGTTACGGGAACCGGTCTTATCCTGTAAACTCCGCCGATGACCTTCTACCGTTCGGGCACTGATGAACAGCTTATCGGCAATCTCCTTGCTGGTGTATTCCTGGCAGATCAGAGAGAGAACTTCCAGTTCACGTTCGCTGATGTTCGGCCCGAAGTAGCCACCCGGTTTATTCGCTTTCTGACGGCCACCTTTAAGTAAGGCCCGGGAGACGTAGTCGCGGAAGAAAATCCCCTCCTGCCCTACCCTTTCGACGGCTGTTCTGACCACGTCGGGGTGCTCATCTTTCAGTAGGAAGCCGTTGGCGCCCAACTGCATCAAGTGGTTGATTAGGCGATCACTGTCGTGCATGGTTAGCATGATAACGCGAAGATCCGGAAGGGTCTTCCTGATCTTCTCCAGGGTTTCGATGCCGTCCATAACGGGCATTTCAACGTCGAGGATAACTACATCTACCGGCTCAAAGGCCAGGCGTTCAAAGAATTGTTTACCGTTATCGGCCTCAAAAGCTACCTTAAAATCCGGGCGATCGGACAGGATCATTTTCAGCCCTCCGCGAAAGAGCTTCTGGTCGTCGACCAGGGCGATACGAATGGGTGGATTACTCATTTTCAGTGTTTTTCTAAAAATCAGGTGGGCAGGGTAATGTCAACTCTTAGCCCTTCACCTGGTTTGCTTATGGATTCTAAATTACCGTGAATTAGTGAAATTCTACTCTCAATGTTTCTTAGCCCAAGTCCCTTTGCAACTTGGGAGGCAGGATCAAACCCTTTACCGTCATCCTGGTAAGCAAAGGCAAAAAGATCTCGGGCCCAATGAACCGTGACCGTGATGTTTTTCGCGCCTGCGTGCTTTAAAGTATTGTTGATCAGCTCTTGTAGTACCCGGTACAGGGCGATCTCCTGCTTTGGGGCCAAGCGTTGTTCAATGTTTGAAGAGAAGGTAACGTTTATGCTACCGGTTTTTTCTATGCGTTCACATAAATCTTCGGCAGCTGCCTGAAACCCAAATTTCTCCAATACCGGCGGTAATAGATCGTGCGTGATGCGGCGAGTATTCTGAATCATCTCATCCAGAATATTAAGGGATTCCTTTTTGATGCTCTCCGTCTTTTCCGCCGAAGCATCGATGCAAAGCTGCTGGAGGTACAGGCGGGTAGCAGATAAGAGGCTGCCGATGTCATCGTGCAGGTCGCTGGCAATGCGGCGGCGTTCGGTTTCCTGAACATCTACTGCTGCGGACAATAGTGCCATTTGGTGCGCTTTTTCCTTTTCAACTCTTTTACGTTCTTCCTCCAGAATACGCCGCTGATACATCACGAAAAAGACCACCAAGGCGACGCTGAGCAGGATCATGCCAAAAATACCCGCTAGGAAAAGGGTAAGGTAATCGCCGCTGAGTTCTTTCATGATTGTCTGAGGTTTAGTTGCGCCGTCGATGCGTTCGCTAATTTAGGTGATTTTCCTACCAAAAGGGCTAAAACAAAAAGGCCGTTTAGTATAATAGTGAGGACTCCGTTGATGCGATAAATGGAGTCGAAAAAGTTACGGTCGTAAGTCAATAAGTTCAAGCCCAGCCAGAGGAGGAAGTTTCCGGAATAGTAGAGTAAGAAGCCTGTACTTACCCAGAACAACGGATCTAACTCCAGACGCTTAACGGCCAGTGAACGCAGCAAATAAATAAAATAGCCTCCGCTAAGTATCATGCCGGTTAACGAATAAATCCCAACGGGGATGGAGGGGAACTTATAGAAGCCATCATCGTAAATAGCCAATCCTACTACAAGCAGAGAAAAAACGACCGGCAATACCCATTCAAGATAGTAACCAGCGCTCCCTCTCAGGTAAACCCGGTAAAACCTTGTAAGTAGAAAAAACAACACCGGAACCCCTAAATGGTACCAGGGAGAATTGGTGTCCGGAGAAAATAAATGATTCAAATCATGATCTGTACTTACATGCTCCATCAGAAAGGAGAATCCAGCAAAAGCTATAATTGCTCTATGCTTTCTTGATTGGAACCGTCTGAATAATAAGCCAACAAACAATGGCACCAGCCAAGTAAGTATAGCAATTACAGCAAAGTCGATATCCTGAAACCGCTCGTTATAAAAATACTTGATCATCCTTCAGGTTGCGGCGGTGGCTCGGGGGCGCCGAAGTCATAGAAACTGTCACCATATCCGTTGACCAGTCCGGTAGCACTTCTCCCATTAGTCGTCGGTTCTACAAGTGATCCGTTCTCATCTACATTAACAGCATTTCTTACCTCGATGACCGGCCGGAAGCTGAAAGGATGATCGTAGACCGCCAGCCCGTTGCCCATGTGGATATCCAGACGAGGCAGATCGCTCTTCAGGGTGGCTTTAATATCCTTGTAGATACTTATACTTTCAGCGTTGGAGAACCGGTAATTTTTCACCCGCTTGCCCAAAACGTGAGAACCCGCCGTAAAGGGCATGGCCAGGTCCTCTTCCGCGGTTTCCATCCAGCTCATGACAAACAGGTAGGCACTGGCTGCCGGGATTGCGTTCTCTCCGCTGGTCGGGTCACTTTCTTCATAGGTGGTAAACCTGCCGTTCGGCGCCCAATTCAGCAGGAAGCAATTTTCCTGAAAATCGGTCTTCTTTTCCGAGGCTTGTAGGAGTAAAACGAAGGGAGGGATATCGGGAATTTGCTCAGGGATGGATTCATCGGTCATCCCCAGATGAACGATGAATTGCAGGCTCCCTTGGTCCGTCACATCGTCGTAAAGTTCCTGTAGCTTATCTCTATCAAGCCGGAAGGTTACGATTCGCTCCCCTTGACTTTCCTTTTCGTCATAAGCATAAAACAAAGCCGGCAGGTTTTCCTGTCGACAACGTTGCCAATTTTCAGCGAGTTTTTGGGTAACCTCCTTTGGTAAGGTTTGTGAATTCTTCTTAGCCATGTTGATAAATAATGGAATAGGTTAGGAAATACAGTCCGCCTGACAAGAAAGGCCTTAACGGTTCCAACTTAGTAATCCTTGGCTTCAAAATAGGTATTTATACTTACTTAAACAGGGGGGTTCACGCAAACAGCCAAGTTCTAGTTCACACAAACGCCGGTACAACCTAAGCTGTACCGGCGTTATGAAGTCATAGACCAAAATCCTGTGCCGTATTAACTACGGGAAGGATAAGTCCCTACCAGGGCAATGCACCAGTGCATCGTCAGGTAGGGTTGCATATTGTTTATCGTTTGGTTAGAACCGGTAGGAAGAGTAGTACCAGAAGCTGGAAGGGCACCAGCGCCATAAACGCCGTCAGGGTTGTTATGATAGAAAGTACCGTTGGCCAGGTACTTACCAGCGGCCTCGTCCTGATCGGCATCTTCCCCACTAACGGGAATAGAAAGAGTGGAGCCCGCACCGAGTTGGTGATTATGCGAAGCCAAGTTCTGTACGTTCAGGGTATAGTCCTGGGTACCTGATCGCTGGCCGTTGGGGCGGAGCGATAAACCGGGGCCGGTGCCTTGATGAAGCGCCGCCCGGCCACGAAGGTCAGGTAAGGCGAAAGTAGTGCGTCCATCTCCTCCATAGATCGTTCCCAGGAGGGAGAATAGCGCTGTATTTGTAGAAATGGCCAAAATTTGTCCATCACAAAACGCCCAGCTGCGGGGCGCAAAATTGTAAGGAAGCATTTGTATTTGCCCAATCATTGGGGTAGGCATAATTATATTTTTTACCCGTAAATATCCTCATGAGGAATTTACTGGTGGTTATTTAAGAGGAGGACCTTGATTAGTTGCGGGAAGGGAAGATACCTTGCAGCGCAATACAGATGTTGACCACTAAGTACGGCTGCATGTTGTTGAAGGCTTGCTGCCCACCCTGGTTGGCGGTATTTCCGGACAAGGGAAGCGGTCCGCTGCCGTAGACCCCATCAGGGTTGTTGTGGTAAAAGCTTCCGTTAGCCAGGTACTTGCCCGCAGCTTCATCCTGGTCAGCATCCTCTCCACTCACCGGAATGGAAACTGTTGCTCCAGCACCAAGGGCGTGATTGTGCGAAGGAAGTTGATTGACGGTGAGGGTGTTGTTCTCTGAGCCACCTTGTGAGCCCAGTCGCCGATCTGATAGCCCAAGGCCATTACCTGCACTAAGCATCGTCCGACCACGCAGGTCAGGAAGCGCAAAAGTGGTCCGACCGTCTCCACCGTAGGTGGTGCCCAGCAGAGAGAAAAGTGCCGTATTTTGGTTAATAGCGATCAACTGGCCGTCGCATGATGCCCAACCGCGGGGCGCGAAGTTAAAACCGAAGGCCTGAATTTGGCCGATAAATGGTTCCATGAATACGTGTATTTTATGAGTTTACCGAGCTTTTAGGCCTGGATACGAAAGAAGTGATTTTCTATTGTATAAACAACACAGGAAAGTTTGAACAGACAAACACAATTGTCCAAACCAGGTATTTATACGTGTTCGATTGGGTAAAAGTACTTACTTCCCGTACTTGCCGTACTTGCCGACCTCCTGCCAATTCAACAACATAAATGGTTCATTTTCAACCTGTTGATATCAGAAAAAAAGTCTATTCGTACATGTATTTTCAGCAGCGTTCTGCACTATGGGACTAAGTAGCTTTACTTTTTCAAGCAAGTAATTATACGCTTTTTCCTTCGAATCTGCTATAAAGAAAAGAGAATTTAAAGAAATTCACATCGTGACACGCCGATTTCTCCTTCTGGCATACGGAAGGATATGACCATACAACAGTAGTGCTAAATACTTTCGCCTAAAAGATTAAGCGGAGTACAAATAAAGATTTAAGTAGGTTATTTTTTGATCCTCTGGACGCTCTTTTGCATCCAGGGGATTTTCACGTTGTGTCACCAATAACACGGCTGAATTAGTCTGGTGATAATTGAGCTGCCAGGGCAACAGCTCCCTGCTGTTCGGCGTGGTCGGCGGCCGTCATGCCCTTATCGTCTTTGATCTTAAGATCTGCTCCGGCATCTATCAGCATAGCAGCGATTTCAGGTTTATTTACCAGCGCAGCAAAGTGCAGTGCCGTACCGCCGTTCCCCGCAGCGATATTGACTTCAGCACCAGCACCGATTAAGTAGCGGATGATTTCGGTGTTCCCCTTAAAGCAACTTCCCATCAAAGCAGTATTGCCCATTCCGTCGGTGGCGTTCATGTCTGCTCCAGACGCAACCAGTATTTCCGCAGCGGCAAGGTTATTGAGATAGGTCGCCAAGACCAAAGGTGAGAAGCCCCGGGAATCCCGGGAAGCCACGAGTTCGGGGTCAGCCTGCAGTAAAGATTTAAGCTTGGCATCATCCTTACTACGGATGGTGATAAAAAGTTGATCGGCGGGAGAGGTCATCATCATTGGTTTTACCACATCACTTGGTGGTCCTATAAACGAATAAAAGTATTTTGCTTTCTAATTCAGACAATGTTAGGCACGCGACCTTACTGTCCAGAATCACGTTTTACGAGGTAGCGCTATCATAACAATTTTCGCTCGATAAATGGTTGAGTTTGTAGATTTTTTGTGCTTGGAAGTTGTCCGTTTAAGCATAATTCGGCGCGGCCGACGACGTTAGCGTTTATGCTGAGCGCAGCCGACCGGCGAAGTCAACCGCAAAGCGCACTACAGGTACAAAGAAAGGTTAAGGGACGCCAGCGGCAACTCCCTCAAACAAATTGGAGCCATCCCCGAAAAAGAGGAGGACGAGATCCCCCCGAGCCGGAGGAGTAAAGGAAAAGGTAGATTAAGGAACGCCAATTCAATAACTGTCCGCATCCTCATCGTCGAAGATGAGTTCATTACCCTCAACGCCTTGAGCAGTGCCCTGCCCCGAATGGGCTACCAAGTATCAGGAGATGCCATGACCGCCGAAGAGGCACTCATTATTCTGGAGCAGGGAACAACTGACCTGGAAGTCGTTTCAGGAGACAAGAAGTATATGTTACGCTCCCCCCTCGGGGAGTTTGTCCAACAGTTGCCGCCTGAACATTTCTTTCAGACCCACCGCTCCTACATAGTAAATCTGGCGCTGGTTGATAAGATCGGGGGCAATTTCGTCGGTATTGGTACCCACGAGGTGCCGCTGAGTCGTAACGTCCGGCAAGAAGTGATGACCCGGCTTAGTATGTATGGTTAATCTTAGGTTTGGCATTGGGCCACAGCCCCTT
>JBLHRW010000211.1:0-8635 GCA_047626445.1 Neolewinella sp. | reverse complement strand
AGGTGTGACGGGAGGGTACGTAAATGCATCGTTTTAACTACTGGCTTGGCGTATTCTGAGGGCTAGAAAGCGGTGAGTGGAAAACTTATCAGACTGAACACCCTACCTCTAAACGAGGTGGCGAAAGTTAAAAATCACCACCACCACCACCACCACCACCACGGCCTTCGCGCTGTGGTTTCAGTTGCTGTAAGCTGTACTGGAAACCAATGTAAGCAATCCGGCTTTCCCGCTGGAATTGGCTGGTGGTTGTCAGGGAGGTCAGCTCGGTATCGAAGCGATATCTGCGCGTGTTGAAAATGTCTGTTACCCGGAAGGTGATGGCTGCTTTCTTGTCCAGGATTTCCTTCCGGAATCCGAGATCGAAACTCTGGATGGTACCGATACGTCCTTGCGGGCGTACGCCGGGGCTGCGGTAGAAGTAGGTGAACTGTGCCTGGATGTCTCCCGGAAGCTTGTAGCCCCCTTGTAGGTTGCCGCTAAAGAGGTAGCCGTTGGCGTCAATACTCTCGTCGTCGGCCTGGCCGATGATCTCACTACGGTAGCCGTTGGCACTGGCGGTCAGCTCAAACTTCTTGCCGATGCGGAGGGTATTAATTAGTTCGATGCCGTAGTTGCGTCCACGATCCAGGTTGCCCCTGGTGCTGAGGGTTACCCCACCTGGCTGCGTCTCGCTGATGCGGCTGATGATGTCGTTCAGTTGGCGGAAGTAAACACCGGCAGTAAGGGTGCCTAGGCCATGGCGTTGCTGGAGGTTGAATTCGAAGCTGTTGATCAGTTCGGGCAACAGGAAAGGATTACCACTCCGCAGGTTGAAAGGGTCGCCACGGTCAACGAAAGGGTTGAGGGCCCAGGCCCGAGGTCGGTTGATCCGGCGGCTGTAGCTCAGTTGCAGGGTCGAATTCTCGTTTATGGCGTAGCCCAGAAATACACTCGGGTAAACTTTAAAATAGTCGTTTTCAAAGGTCTCCGGGTCGGGCTCAACCAGTTCGCTGGTGGTGTAAGCCTGCTCGGCGCGCAGCCCGGCGCTGAAGGTGAAGTCTTTTACCTTGCCGCCGAAAGTGGCGTAAAGAGCGTGGATGTCTTCCAGGTATTGGAAGACATTGCTTTGTTCGTCGTTGCGGATAAAGGAAGTACCGTCGAAAGTCGCAAACTCAGAGTCCGTGGTTAGGTCCTGGATAGTCGAACGCCAGCCAGTTTCGAACTTGAATTCTCCGATCTGCTGCTCGTAATCGATCTGACCGATCAACTGCTTACGCTTTTCAATGCTCGGACTTTGCTGCAGGATGCTCTCCAGAAAAAAGGAGTTGCCGTCGGTAATGGTCTCATCGTAATTCTCCTGCTCAAACTCATCGTTTTCGCTGAATTGAACTTGCGCGGAAAGCTTCCGGCCCTCCTTTTTGAAGGTGGTCGTATAGTTTGCCTGCACCTCGTAGTTCGTTTCGTCCGAGGGTTCGGTCTCCAGGCGGGTACTTACGCGTTCCAGCTCGCCAGCACTGTTGAAGAAGTTAGTGACGCGGTCATTTCCACTACGGCCTATTTCCGACTGGTAGTTGCCCTGGAGACCAAGTATGCCGCGCTTACTCAGCGCGTACTCCGTACCAAGTTTGTAGGTGGTGGACTTGCGTACCCGATCGCCGTCGAAGTTGAAACGACGGGTAAAAGTGCTGTCGCCGATGAAGCCCGATTGATCGCGAAAGCCAACGAAGAAACGTTCGTCGTGGCGGCCGCTTATCCCTGCAAAGCTGTTGAATTTGCCCTTGCGCCAGTTCATGTCCAGGCTGCCATCGAATTTATTATTGGTGCCTGCGTTGAGGTTGATGGAAGCATTGAAGCCATCCTCCCGCTTGTTTTTTAGTACAATATTGATTAGGCCGGCAGTGCCTTCCGGGTCATAAGCTGCTCCGGGATTGGTGATGATCTCAATGCGTTCGATGTTGCTGGCGGAGAGCGATTTTAGGTACGTGGCCGGGTCGGCGCCTACCAGCCCACTTGGCCTTCCGTTGATGAGAAAGCGGACATTACCACTTCCCCGTAGGGAAACGTTGCCTTCCAGGTCAAGGCTGACACTGGGCAATTGGCGAAGCAGGTCCTCGGCTGAGCCGCCGGCGGCGGCCACACTCTTTTCAACATTAAAGACTTTTCGGTCAAGTCCCAGTTCCATCACGGCTCGTTCGGCGGTAACGACGATTTCATCTAAGTCTTGTCCGCCAGCGCCAAGGAAAACATCTCCCAAACTGAAGAATCTTTCCATCTCATTGAGCTCCACGCCGCGATTTTCGGTGCCGTATCCCAGAAAACTCATCTCCAGGCGGTAATCACCAAGTGGGAGATCATCAAAAACAAATTTACCGTCGATATCGGTGGTGGTACCCGTCACCATGCTATCTGAGACGGTATAAACAACGACGTTCGCAAAGCCGATCGGTTCCTCCGTTTCGGCATCAATGAGCGTTCCGGCTACTTTTCCAGGGGCTGGCCCCTTCTGCGCAAAAATAGTGCCAGATAGGAAGAGTACGAGAAAGGATAAAATAATCAGGCGCGGACGCGGGTGCAAGAATTCGTTTTTAAGGAGCATGGTGGTTTTGGCTGAGGGTAATGGTATGCAACTTCAACCCAGCCTTCGTGGGATGGTTCGGTGTAGGTACATTATTAACAGCTCGTTTGGAAGTTGCTTAGTCGTCCACCGAATCCTTTTTTGGAAACGCAAATTGCGCAGCAGTTCTTTCCCAAAAAAAACGTCTGACGGCTGGAGTAGGACCCCCAGCCCTTGCAGCCAGTCAAAGAGAACGCTCATCTTTGCTTCTCTATCCTTTTGTCTGCACCTGCGGCCGCGCCCAAACAAACCAAAGCGTGCTGCCTAAAAAGAAGCTGCCCGGTTAATTCTAAGACCAAGCCATTACCTTCGCTAAAATTTAACTCACTTCCCATGATATTCCACCAATACACTCTGAATAATAATCCGGACCTGACCCAAATTCTGATCGCCTTTCTGGGAGAGGCGGACTTCGATAGTTTTCAGGAGATGGACGATGGTTTATTAGCCTTTGCTAGTGCCACTGAGCATGATCGCTGGATACAAGAACTCGAGGTACTTCGCGGTCAATTTGAGTTTACTTATACCTGGATGCCACTGGAGGATAAAAATTGGAATGAGGAATGGGAGCGTCAGTTTAGTCCTATTCAAATCGGGGAAAGACTGTACATTCGGGCTGATTTTCATGCGCCTAACCCCGAGGTAGAACAGGAGTTGATTATTACGCCTAAAATGGCCTTTGGTACGGGGCATCATGCGACTACTTATATGATGTGTGAGCTGATCTTTGCGCAGAACCCCGCAGGAAAACGGGTCTTCGATTATGGCTCCGGAACCGGTGTATTGGCGATCCTGGCCAAGCGGCTCGGAGCAGCAGCGGCAGATGCTGTGGACATTGAGTCATGGTCGGCGGAAAATACCCTGGAGAATGCCACTCGTAACGGTGTTACGCTGGATAAAATTATCCACGGAGAGCTGAAGGACGTGCCCGAAGGAGCGCCCTATGATCTCATCCTGGCAAACATTAATAGAAATGTAATATTAACAACTGCCGAAACGTTATACCGTCGGTTAGCGCCAGGCGGAACCGTGCTTTTCAGTGGGATTCTGGCCACCGACGAACATTTGCTTGTTTCCCGCCTTACCAGCTTAGGCTTGCAGCACCAGGAAACCCGGAAACGGGAAGATTGGCGCGCCTTCGTTTTTACCCGCAATTAAGTAATTACATGCGTTTACTTTTCCTTATTACGACGATCTTCTTGTTTACCCAGTTGTCTTTTGCTCAAGGCATTGAAGAAATACCGCCAGACATTGATCCTGCTGCTTTTTCTGAAGCATTGGAAGATTTCATGAACTTCAATGGCAATCGTAAGGCCCAGGATGCGTACGCTAACTTTGCCGGCATCTATTTTGGAGGAGGGTTTACGGAAGCACAGCAACGGAGAATCATTTCTGCTTCACGGGCGATGGGCAAAAAGCGTATCAGTCGGAGTACTGGCTTTTCCTATTATCTGGACTTTTTGGCTTCCCTCACAGGAACGGCGGAGTTGGAGAATCCGACATTTGCCGAATTCCATGATGCCTTTGACCAAATGTTGGCAAACCCCGCTTCCCGATCGGCGGCCATTACGGAGTCTCTGCATAATGCCTGGGCCTACCAAATCAATAACAAGCTTACCCCACAGTTGGAGCCGACTGGTTGGTTCGTAAGAGGTGGTAAGTCTCATTTTTTGTACGACGAAACAATGATGATGCGAATTGACTCTATTCGGGAGTTGGTTGCATTGGGCCTTAGGGATACCCTGAAGATTGCAGATACTCAGCTGCTTGTGAACCTCGCTGAAGGAACTGCAAAAGGCAGTGGTGGGCGGACGGATTGGCAGAGAATTGGCCTGCCAGAGGATGTTTTTGCCATTCTGGTAAGATATGATCTTGACATCGGCCGGACCATTTATTCGGCGGATTCCGCGCAACTACAGTTTCCTGATTACTTCGGGGATGATATTCTGATTGGCCGTTTTACGGACAAGGTGGAAGCCGGGGGAGCCAAATCGGATGGACAGTACCCGCAGTTCGTTTCTGATGATGGGTTTGTGGAGATAAAAAATATCGGAGAAGGGATTGACCTGAGGGGTAACTTTGAAATGAGGGGCCGCACCGTTTATGCCATTGGTAGTTCAGGCCGCAAGGCTGAAGTTTCGCTCGGGGTAACCAACAGTGAGGGGATTCGAAAGATGAATGCCAAGGCTAGTCGATTTACCGTTAAGCCTAATGAGACCATTGCAGGTCAGGGGGTCCAAAGCACCATCTATTTTGGAAAGGACAGCCTTTACCACCCTAGCGTCACCCTCCGGGTAGATGTCCAGGAACGGGTAGCTAAACTGAGCCGATCAGGATCAAGTGCTGATCAGAGTCCTTTCTACCACAGCATGAATAATATGAACATCTATGCCGACCAGATGGACGTGTACTTAGACAGAGACAGTGCGGTGGTTGGCAGAAGGTCTGTTTCTTTTGAAGAAAAACCAGATGTTGTCCTTGAGAGCAGAGATTTTTTCAATGAAACGGATTACATCCGGCTTCAGGACATCGCCCGCTCTAATCCGCTTAACATCATTTATGGCTACCGTACGGGGCCTGAAGGTGGAAATGACGTCATCGATGCTGACGTGTTGGCGACCAAGTTCAATGCCAAAATGTCGGCGGGAGATATTCAGCCACTTCTCTTTGACCTGCAAACCAAAGGGTACCTCTTTTATGATACGGAAACCAAAATGGTGACCTTATTACCCAAGGTGGCGCACTACGTACAGGCCAGTCGGGAAGAGATCGACTTTGACCGCCTGCGGTTAATCAGTCGCACCAAAAACATTAACGCCTATTTTGACTTGAAGACGGGGGAAATCAGGGTTGATGATGTACAACCAATTGAGTTTAATCACCAAAAGCAAATTGCGGTTAAACCGCTCGGCAATCAGGTAACGGCGAAAGGTGATCGGAACTTTGACTTTTCCGGAGACATTTTCGCCGGCGGTATGGTGCTGACCGGAAAGAACTTCCATTTCGAATATGGTCCCTATCGGATCAAACTAGATTCCGTTCGGTACTTCGACTTGTTCCTGCCGGTGGAGGACAAGTTTGGTGAAGGGATGAAACGCGAAAGCACCGGAAGTCGTATTGAGCACCTTAGCGGGTATCTACTCATTGATGCGCCGAAGAATAAAAGTGGTACGGAAGACATTGCTTATTTTCCTTCACTGCAGAGTAAGGGGCCTAGCTATATTTTCTACGACGGAGCGGACTCTTCTGCCAATTATTCCCGTGACAGTTTTTACTTCAAATTGGACCCCTTCAGCCTAAATGGGATGGATAGTTTGATCTCCGATGAGGTGGCGTTTGAGGGGAGATTGTTCAGTGGCGGAATCTTTCCCGATATGGAGGAGACGCTGGCGATCCAGGAAGACGGCAGCCTTGGCTTTATTACTCAGACCCCGGCAGGTGGTCAGACGGCATACGGAGATCGCGGTAATTACGAGGGAGAGGTTGTCCTCAGTAACCGTGGCCTGGAAGGTAAAGGACGATTTACCTACCTGGAGGCTAATATTGACAGCGAAGACTTGCGTTTTCAGCTTAATCGAACTACCGCGAGTGCGGAATCCTTTGAATTAGCGGAGACGAACTCTGCCGGAAGAGAGATTCCTCAGGTTAGTGGTAAGAAGGTAAACATTGAGTTTAAGCCCTATGGTGATTCCTTGCTGGTTAATTCCGCTGCCGACGTTCCATTTGAAATGTTCAAGGCCGGTGCGCACCGATTTAATGGTGGTCTGGTCCTTACCCCCGAGGCACTGAAAGCAAACGGAACCTTGGAGTGGTACGCGGCAAGCCTGAGCAGTAAAGACTTAGACTTCGGCATCTTCGGCGCGAAGGCGGATACCGCAAATGTTGCCATCAAGTCGTTGTCTGGCGACGATCGACTTGCGTTACAGACGACCAATGTAAATGCAGATGTCGACTTCGAAACCCAAATCGCTTCTTTCGAAAACAATACTACCGACCTGGCAACTTCGCTGCCTTACAATCAATTCAAGACTAGTATCGATCGTTTTGATTGGAACATGGCGGGGGGTAGTGTCACCTTCCAGGCAAAGCCCGGGAAAGACCGTTTTACCAGCACACACCCGGACCAGGATGAGCTGACCTTCACCGGCGATGATGCGACCTATGACATTAACACGAGTATGTTGAATGTAAAGGGAGTACCATTTGTTACTAGTGCAGATGCACGGATTTATCCGGGGGATGGGAAGCTTCAGGTAGAACCAGGTGCAAAGATCACGGAAATAACGGATGCGCGGATCGTAGCAGATACGATTAACGAGTACCACGTTATTAACCGGGCCTCGGTGGATATTCTGGGCCGAAAGGAGTACCGCGCCTCAGGGTTCTATGAATATAATGTTGGGCCGCACACCCAGGAAGTCGAATTTCAGGACATTGTAGGTACCCGAATTGGTAAGGGTAAAGCGAGTGAAAAGGCTACGGCTACCCGGGCCAAAGGCGAAGTAGCGGAAAGTGCTGACTTTTTTATCGACCATAAGACCAAGTTTTACGGCACGATTAACCTTGATGCAGGTAGTAAAACCCTCCTTTTTGACGGGTATGCTAAAATAGAGGCGGAGAAACTCCCGGGGGCTCAATGGTTTACGATTCGTTCGGAGGGAGACAAGAAAAATCTCATGCTTATGGTTGAAAAGCCTAAGGATCGGGAAGGGCTACCGCTCTTTACCGGCTTTTATTTGAGCAAGCCTAATCGTCAGATCTACCCAAGGTTCGTCCAAACCCTTGACTTTAGAAAAGATCACGCGATCCTCGATTGTAACGGCGTGATGCTGTATGATGAGGCAAAAGACGTATTCCTCTTTGGAGACACCTCCAGGGTGTACGCGCCTGATCAGATTGGCGGTAATCTTATGCTTTTCGACCACGCTAATGGTAAGATTTCAGGTGATGGTAAGTTGGGGCTCGGAGGAAGGCTTAAGTACGTCAAGATGAGTTCATATGGCAGTGTTGCCATGGATTTACCCACAGTTAGCCGTACACGGACAGCCGGACAACCAGTGCCGGCTGCGGAAAAGAAAAAAGAAGCGAAAAAGGACTCCCCGAGTATGTTTGTCTTAGAAGAGGAAACTAAGCCAGAGGCCGCTGATTCTACCCTTGTGGCTGGAGGGGATAAAACAGCATTGACCATTGACGTGGAAGTGGCCCAAAAGTACCCTGACGTTAAGGTGAAGGCAATGGCTGCCATTGACCTCATCCTACCCTCTAAGCTGGTAAACATGATGGCTACTGACATCATCTCCGGCGGCTACGCCGCCCCAGGGCTAAATGTCATTACCGATAAGAAATTCTACCGGGCAGGGCTCGAAACGTTGTTCCCAGACTCCAAAGAAAAGACAGATGCATTGGCCTCGCTCGATGCTGCGGTCCTACGCGTTTCCGAAAAAATAAATGAGCATACTTTCTTGTTTACGCAGCTAAATATGAAATGGTCTAATGATTATCAGTCGTTTGTAACTACCGATAAACTGAGTGGTCTGGCCAGCATCAAAGGCAACTCTATTGCCAAGATGTTGGAGATACACGTAGAAGTGAAAATTCCCACTGGTGGAGACGACCGGCTGTACATCTATATCAAATCTCCCAGTGAGCTTTACTACTTCTTCGGGTTTAAGGACGGCATCATGAACGTGGTCTCCAACAATACTTCTTTCATGAACGAACTGGAGAGTATGAAAGCCAAAGACCTGATCATGAAAATGGATGATGGGGCTACTTACGAAATTTTGCCCGTTAGTCCGGGAACAGCACAAACCTTCTTACGCCGTATTAAAACGGCCTTCTAGTGGGTCTGTCAATATTGAATTTGTGGGTAAGGTGCTGATGAATTTTGGTGTTGAATGAGGCGAAGGATCCCTTGCATAGCCGTAGCTACGGAAGGAGTTCTTTAACGAAATTCAGCACCAAAAAGCATTGCAGATTACCCCAACATTTAATGTTGACAGACCACTAGTACAGTGTAAATTAAGTTTCATTGCCTAA
>JBLHRW010000210.1:0-8729 GCA_047626445.1 Neolewinella sp. | reverse complement strand
TTGGCACCCGAAAATGGTGTTGTCCGTCGCTTCCAGAGTTTTGACGTTCAGATCTCCGCTGCCGGCCAGGCAGTGCTGGACCGTCGTTTACAGGAAAACGCCAACGCCGGCCTCACCAGCTCTCAAACCTTGCCGCCCTACACCAATCTCGTTGGGGGCCTGGGCCTGATCACCAGCACGGTTTCTACGCTACGAGAAGGTATTGTCATTGATGGCGGTACTATTGATAGCCTCCAGGATGGGATTCATACCCGGGAACTTGGGTTTAGGTAGCTTACTTTAAAATAGGCTGCCAACCAATGGCTGACGCTAACGACGCCCAGACATCATCATTGATGCCTGGGCGTTTTCTTTTTTAATGGGGCTGCCCCCGGATAACGAAAACGAGGGGCTGCGCTCGGTCCTGCGGACCGTCGCTGACCCCTCGCTACAAGAGACGGCCCTCTGGGCCTGTGTCCGGAATTATTCTTTAATCACATATTTCTTCTCCACCAACCGCTTCCGAACACTGGCGTTAATCCGGGCACCGAGGGTATTCTCCTCCTCACCAGCAGCGGCAGTCTTGCGCGCTTCGGCAACAAAGGCATCTCGTTTTTTGGTAAGGTCCGTGATGTCTGCCTGGAGCGAAACGCGCGCCGCTTTCATTTCGGTGATCTTTGCGGTCAGCGCCACATCGGTGAGCGTGCGGAGTGAATCTGGTAAGGTGGTTTTATCCTTCATCACGCGTTCCTTGTCGTCGGAATAGGCGTCGACGAGGTCCCAGCTGGCGTTGGTGTAGTTGGCGCTGGCTTTGTACTTCGCCCGGCTGCTGAGGTTGGCCTTGCCGTAGCTGGCAGCGTTGGCGTCCTGACGAACTTGGTTCTCCTGAAGGGCGATACCTTGTTGTCCTATGGGAATATAGGTACGGTTGAGCTTCAGGTTGGTCTCTTCGATAAGGTCATCGTAGGGAGAGGGGACGAAAACCACGGCTTCGTCTTGGTTGATGGAGAAGAAGTCGCCGTCCTTATCGGTGAGGGCGAGGCGCCAGGTCTTACCGTCAGGTGTATTCGGATCACCGCAGAAGATGGTATTGACCACAATGTTCTTATTGCGGGTTTTGATCAGCGCATCTTTGGCGCTGACGTCCCCCTGGAGAAAGGATTCATTACCGGCGATATAGATGAGTTTTACGGTGCTGTCGTTTTCGTCCCACTGCAGTTGGTTGGTGCTGGTCTGGAGGACGTGGCCACAGAATTCATCGCCGCCACCGGTTCGCAGGCCAAAGAGTTTTTCGCTGAAGGCGTCAACGTTGGTGGTTAGGGAGGAAACCTCGCGGATGTAGCCGTGCGCTGGCAACAGACTGCTGTTGCCGTATTCGAACAGGGCTACTTCAATGGTGGGGGCTTGGCCGTTTCGTTCCGCTTTCAGGATTTCACCGAGAATGTTCCATAACCGGGCTTTTGCCTGGTCGATCAGGCCGTCCATGGAGCTGGAAGTGTCGAGCAAGAAGGCAATTTGGATGCGGTTTTGGGGATTGTCCGGAGCAGGGGTGGGCGCGGTCGCCGGTGCAATGGGAGCAACTGAAGAAGCAGGGTGGGGAAACGTCGTTCCCTGCCTGGGGCTGGAAAACAAACTGGTTAGGGTGAAAATGGCCAGCGTTGCGGTAAGTACGGCGGCGGCAAGCCAGGTAAAGGTGGAAGGGGTTTTCATGTCGATGGTTTAGGGAAGCTCAACGGCTTCGGTGAATTGGGAGGACAGGGGCAAAAGTCGGAGATGGAGGTACACCGCGCCAGCGGGACTTTGTGAACTGGACGGTTGACTTTGTGAATGGGACCTGTTCGACAGCCTTCAGGCTGAAGCCTGAAGAACAGCAGCCTGAAGACTGCCGAACAAGCACTTTGCCAACGCAGCCCCAAACTTTGTGAACGCCCCTTACTCTCCCGTGAAACCGGCAAAAAGCTTGTTTCCCCCCCAAAAAGCAGCACCCTCCCCAAAAAACTGGCCCTAATTTTGCTTCCGATCAACGTGGTCACCAGTACACAATTACCCTTTTGAGATTAGGCGAAACCCTGCTCTTTTAACAGTCTGCTTGCACCTGCGACCGCGCCTAAAACCCTGCTCCATTCACCAAAACTTCCGTTTCATGCGTTCTTTCTTCCTCCTTATTGCCTACCTGGGTACCGTCCTACTAACCGCCCAGGTTATGGGCAATTATCGGAATCAAAACCCTCAGGAGCTCCAAAATTTCCAGCCCCAATTTCGTAGCGTTCAGCGGAATGCTGCCCTGAGTGCTGACCCAAACATTATCGAAATGACGGTAAATGCCCTGAGCAACCAACCGGCAGATGCGCATATTGCTATTTTTAGCGTATTCCAATCGGGTAAAACCGCTAAGGACGTCAACCAGGCCATGAACGAACGCCTCGGTACCGTCATCAAAGCGCTGGCGGACCTCGGCATTAACGAAGAGGATGTCTACATCGATATGGTCAATTTTTTACCCACCTATGCCTACAGCGAGGAGAAAAAAATATTCTCGAAAAAGACCCTTACGGAAGTACCCACCGGCTTCAATTTACAGAAAAATATCCACGTCCGCTACCGAAAGGCGGAGTTGCTGGACCAAGTCATTACCGTTGCCGCTGACGAAGAAATCTACGATATCATCAAGGTGGATTATGCCGTTAACGAGCCCCAGGAAATCTACGAAGAACTTCGGAGAATGGCTTTCGAATACTTGGATGGTATCAAACAGCAATACGCCGAAAACGGCATCGCCCTTGACACGGCACTGCAGCATACGGCAGAAAGCGCCTGGGTGGTCTACCCCGGTGAACGCTACGAAACTTACTCCGCTCACGCGTCTCAAAAGCTGACGAAACAGGAAGCGGCCAACGCCGTGGTCATGAATGTGGACAAGCCGACGCTGAGCTTCTACCAGGCCATTCCCGCCAACGATTACGACCTGGTGATCAATCCCGATCTGCTGGAGCCAGCCGCACAATTTACTTACAGTCTTAAAGTGCGTTTTACCCTGCACCCACCCAAGGCGCCGGTTGCGCCACAGAAAATCATAGAAGTTAAAAAACAGTTCATGTACCTTACGCCTGATGGGAAGGTGGTGCCGTTGGTGTTGCAGTAAGTCGCTTCGCTCCGGTTGCAGGGGTTCGCTGCGCTCACGTTGCAAGGGTTGCAGTTGTTACAGGGTGGTAATTTGCAATAACTGCAACCGGAGCGCAGCGATCCTGCAACCTGAACGCGAAGCGTTCTTTTATTACCTTGCGATATGATCCTACGTCTTCTCTTACTGGCCATTTTATTGGGAACAGCTACGGCTGTTGAAGCTCAATCTGCGCCCGCAAAGTCAGCGCGGGGCAGCAAGGAAATGACCACTTTGGCGCGGGCAACAGACTTGCGTAACGAAGATCCCGCGGAAGCCATTCGGCTGCTGAATGGCGTCATCCAGGAACAGCCTAAGGCGGATGAACTGAAGGAGGCCTTCCTGTTGTTGGGAGATATTTACGCCGATATCGGCCAGGGAGAGCTGGCGCTGGGGCGTTACGATCGGGCGATGGAAGTCATGTCTTCACAGGATGCTGTGGGCCGGGCCGGCGTGTTGTTGAAGCGGGGAACGGTGCAGCTAACCTTAGCCGACTACGACGGCGCCCGTGCTAGTTTTGATCAGTGCCTTGCGTTGGTACCAAAGGCCGGAGCACTCCGTAACGCCTGCAGGGAAGGGCTGGCCGACCTGGAGGCGAAATCCGATAACTTCGTGGAGAGTCAAAACTATTACCAGCAGGTACAGACGGCCGCTCCCGACAGTATTACCCAGGTGCGGGTGAACGCTAAACGGGCCGACGTTTACCTGCAGCAGAATGATATTTTCAATGCCGCCAATAGTCTTGATCAAGCGCTGACGCAGGTGCCGAGAAACAGGCAACTGAGCAAGGAAGAGTCCAAAGACTTGATCGCTGCAAATAGGAACGTTCGGAGCGCGGTAATTAAAAAAGCGCCGAAACTGGATAATGATTTCGTGGAGGCTTTGCCGACTGCGCCTGTTTCTTTAGTAACCAGCGATAATTTTACCCGCTTCCAGGCGCTGCGGGAAGTAGGTAAACTGCGGGAAGCCGAGGATAAACTGGAAGATGCCCTGAACACCGTTACGGAGGAGACGCCGCCCGAAATAGCTACCGAAGTCTACGCGGAAGGGGCCAACTTTTTCCTGGACCGAAACCAACCAGGTCGGGCCGCCGAAATATACCGGAGTTACACCAACGCCAACGATCAATTGCTGGCCCAACGCCGGATGGCATTGGACCAGCAGGTGGCCGTTTTGAAGGAACAGCAAACCATCGATCTGGGCCTGAAGGACCTGCGTGCCGCAGAGGTGGAACGCCAGTTACTCAACGATCAGGTAAGCCTGCAGCGATGGCTGATCTACCTGTTGGGCGCGCTACTGCTTGGCGCCTTGTTGTCGGTGGTACTGATCTTGCGCAACGTCCGAAAACGGCGACGGGCAAATCAGGCATTACTCTTGCGCAATCTGCAAACCCGGATGAACCCTCACTTCATCTTCAATAGCCTGAACAGCATCAATAATTACATCGCCCGCCAGGATGAGCGTAGTGCCAATCGCTATCTCGGTCGGTTTGCGAAGTTGATGCGGAACGTGCTGGATCAATCGGGAAAGGACTTCGTTTCCCTAAACGAGGAACTCGAACAACTGAGCCTATACCTGGAGCTGGAAAAGGAACGGTTTACTGGTAAGTTCGATTACGAACTGCCCGCCGCCGCCGGTTACGAGGACGTCCGGTTGCCACCGATGATCCTGCAGCCTTTCGTGGAAAATGCCATCTGGCACGGTCTTCGCTATCGGGAACAAGGCGGACAGTTGACGGTAGCGGTGGAGCAGAGTAACGGCAAAGTATTGGTCACCATCACGGACAACGGCATTGGCCGTAGCCGCTCTGCAGCATTGAAAACAAAGAACCAACTGAATCACCAAAGTATCGGATTGGAAACTACCTTGCAGCGCCTGGAACTAATTAATGCGTATTACGGAGAAGCATTTGCCGCAAAAATTAGTGACGCTTATCCGGACGAAGAACACGTGGGTACTCGAGTGGAACTTACGTTAGTTCAGTAGTTCTGTCACTATGAATTACTGAACTATGAACTACTAACCTATGATCTACTAACTTATGAAAACGCTCCTAATCGACGATGAGCAACCCAGCAGGGAAGCCCTGCGCCAGTACTTGAAAAAGTACTGCCCGGAGGTAACGGTAGTAGGGGAGGCCGAGAGCGTAGAAAGTGGCCTGGAAGCCATCCGCCTGCATCAGCCGGAGTTAATCTTCCTGGATATTGAAATGCCCTTCGGCAACGGTTTCGATCTGTTGGAACGTCTTCCTGCCGAGCAGGAACCGGAAGTGGTGTTCGTTACTGCCTACGAACAGTATGCCCTGCGGGCATTGAGGTTGAGCGCGGCCCACTACCTGCTGAAGCCGGTAGACATCGATGACCTGATCGACGCTGTGGCGAAGGTTAAGTCCAGACTGGGCCTGCGGGAGCAAGGCCAGGTGAACAAAACACTGCTGGCCAACCTCAAGCATGGTGCTGCCGAAATACCTAAACGATTAGCGCTGCCGCTGATCGATGGACTGGAGATCATCACCCCGCAAGAGATCCGATACCTGGAAGCGGCGGACAATTTCACCTCCTTCGTTTTAACGGACGGGCGAAAACTACTCATCTGCCGTAAACTCAAATTTTACGACGCTTTGTTGGCACCCGCGGGCTTCTGTAGGATCCATCGCTCCACGGTGGTCAATCTCAGTCAGGTCCGGCGCTATCATCGGGGTAAGGGTGGGGCGGTCACGCTGGAGGATGGTACGGAATTGGTGGTGGCTGCTGCTCGGAAGCAGGCGTTATTGGAGGCTTTGGCTTAGGCTGGTGTCCGCGATTTTTTTTCGCTGAAATCCTAATTGGGGCCATGGTGATGTTACACTGTACTAGTGGTCGAGTTCTTAAGTCTTCGAACATTTAACGCAGGCAGCGTGGTGCTGGACGACTAACTGAAAGCCGATCATAGCCATAGCCCCAGTGCCATCGGCGATCAGTTGCCAGTTTTTACCACCGTCGGTGGTAACTGCTTTGTTTTGATGATTGTCTGCCTTTTGGTTCCAGTCTCCGCCGAAAATGATGCCACGATTGGCGTCCCAGAAATCGACAGGATAAATGCCGGTCATTTGTCCTCCCTCCTTGATGGGGCTTTGGGTGATGGTCCAGCTTTTACCCTTGTCCGGGCTGTGTAGCACCCTGGCTTTAGCGCCTCCGGTGACGACCCATGCATGATCTCCGTGTAGGGCAATGTTGGAGTTGGAGGCGGCGAAGGCCGCCTCTCCGTCTGCTGCTGGGGGCAATTGGGTGCAGGGTAGTTTTTGCCAGTTGTCTCCTCCGTCTCTGGTGATGATGATGGAAATACAGCCGATGGCTTGATTCAGGAGGTTTGGTTCATGCGTTAATACTCTCAGAGGCTACTGAGAACTTCTACCGCCCGCTCACCATCGGCGGCAGCCACGAAAAGATGATCGTGGTGGTAACCGGCAACTACGTTGCAACTGATGTTGTGCCGGGCTAGTGCAGTGGCGAAAGCGGCGGTAAAACCTACTGCGTCCAGGGCCGAATTTACCTTCATGGTGATCCAACTTGCTTCGTAACCGAAATCAAGTCCGTGCTCTTCCGCTACTCCCTTTGGTAGGATCAAGGTCAGCCCCTCCCTTTCTCGGAAACTCATGATAATGTCTGAGACTGGAACCGTAGTTGTTCCTTCCACCGAGACAAAAGCATAAGTACCTGGTTGCAACTCCGGGGCGGCATATTGCAACAGCTGCTGTAAATCGCTTATCGGCATTGCGTTTATTTCGGATGGTAGACCTGATCGAGCAGACGATAGCGTGCGTCATTCGCCGCCGGCATCTCTTTGCTCTCCACGTTGATGATCATTACCGGAGGGCTATCGTCCTTCGCTTTGGCGACCGACCACTGCGGCAGGTCGCTGCCGTTCGGGTTACCCGTTTTGATGAAGTTGGCGAAGAAACCCTTCATGGTGGCGGACACCTTATGGTCTTCTTCGGTCCACTGCCAGCCTTTGACCAAGTCTAGGTTTCCCATCGCGTATTCGATTTCACAGGCGTGGGGCGCGCCGATCAGTGGGGGCACTTCTCCCTTATCGTTGGCCGGACGTAACTTGGAGTAGAGGTAACGGTAAACGGGTTGTTCACTGTTTTTGCGGTGTAGGTCAAACCATTTCCAGGTGCTGAAAACAATCCAGTTGTCGGAGCCAAAGTCGGAGATGGATTGCTCCAGGGCTTTACCCTCTTTTCCGCCATAGAGTTCGGCCATCTTTTTGGCGTGGTCGGGAAAACGCTGAGCAATGGAGGTGTTGAAGGCCTCGCGGGTATATGGCGGACGAGCAAAAGCACCGGCTGGTAACTCTCCAGAATTCCAGCCTAGGAGAAGGGGAACCTGGGCCTGCTCTCGTGCTGCGAAAATCTTGGGCAGTGTTTTGGGCAAAAGGTACCCGTCAATAACGATGGGTAGATTAGGCCTTTGCTCATTATAGATTTCGAAGAGGGCAGAAGTGGGTAAGTGCCGGAAATCAGCAAAGGAATAGCCTGATTTTTCGACCAGTTCAACGCCATTCTTTTCTGCTTCGGCCAGGGAGACCGGGGTTCCGGTAGGGTTAATCAGGGCACCGCTTTCCCCGATGGCTCCGGCAATGTAGTCGCGGGAGAGGGGAGAGGCCATTTGCAAACTGGTGGACATTGACCCCGCAGATTCTCCCGCGATGGTGACGCGCTTGGGGTCGCCACCGAAACTTTCGATGTAGTTGTGTACCCATTTTAGCGCAGCGGCCTGGTCGAGCGCACCATAGTTGCCCGAGGCTTTGTAGGGGGCTTCGGCGGAGAGTTCGGGGTGGGCAAAGTAACCGAAGATGTTTAGGCGGTAGTTGATGGTAACCACCACAATACCTTCCTTGGCCATGCTTTCGCCATCGTACCGGTATTCGGAGCCATCGCCGGCCACATGGCCACCACCATAGAAATAAACGAGGACAGGAAGGCCGGATTCACCGTATTTGGCCGGCGTCCATACGTTGAGGTACAGGCAGTCTTCACTTATCCCGTCCGACCGGAAAAGCATATCGGGCCACATAAAGCGTTGTACGGCTCTAGGGCCAAAGGTTTTGGTCTTTTTGATTCCCGTCCACGGAAGCACCGGCTGGGGTGCTTGCCACCGAAGTTCGCCTACGGGCGGCTGAGCGAAGGGAATGCCGAGGTAGGTCTGAATACCCGTCTTATTATCATAGTCCCCTTCAATGGTGCCACCGGCTACGGAGGTATGAACAGGGAAAGCGTTCGGGTTTTGTGCCCGAACAGCGAGGGCGACTACTGCGACGAGAAGTATTGTGAGAAAGAGCGCTTTCATGTATTCGTGTTTGGATGGGAAAGATAAGCCTTTCCGTACAAGCGTGAATGATCAGGCGCGGACGCAGGTGCAAGGCCCCCTAATCGCGCCGCTGGCGCGGTCCCCAAAGGGGAAAAGTTGGGGGCAGGGGGCTACAGGGTAGGGTGTTCCGTCTGATAGGGATTCTCCCCGACGGTTTTTAGCGCTCAAAAGACTTCCTACACCTTACATGATATCCCGCCACACCTGCCTGCCGGCGGCCTACTTTTGAAGAGCAAAAG
>JBLHRW010000209.1:0-8779 GCA_047626445.1 Neolewinella sp. | reverse complement strand
GTGCCGGATTCTTCTACTACAGCGACCTTATAGATCAATGCGACCTGAATATCATCGCCACCTGTATTAGGGTTGATGACAAAGTCATAGTCGATGCCACAGGATGCCTGGATGGCGTCAAGCAGGGTCTGCAGAGCACTAGCGGGGCCAAAACCATTATTTTCAATCTCTACCAGGCCAAGGATGTCGGCATCCAGTTCACAGATAGCAGCCACAATCTTAGCTTCCTGGCGATCAAATTCGGTCTGGTTATCTGCGCCTCGGCTATTGAAAGTCGTGAAGTAGTTAAGTACGTTCATTCCAACGACCTTAACGACACCACCAACGCTTGGGCCGGTAGCCGGACGCCCAGCGACTTGGTTGGTGAAGGAAGTAAACTGGAGGCGGTAGTTGTTAAACCGTTCGTCCATCACCCCGGTTAAACCAGTGAAACTGGTGCCGGACCGAACGGTATTGCTAGTAGAGGAAAGGGTAGTGCCGTCTGGTAATTTAACGGGAGCAATATTGTCCCCATTGCGGCCATCGTCAATCCGAATCCGGCTGAGGTCAAGCAAGTCGTTGTACGCACCGACGGTTGCTGCGTCGGGCGTGTTGCATTCAGTAAACTGGAACAGCCGACCGTCAGCGGCTACGTCAAACTCGCCAAAACGACCGAGGTTAAATACATCGGTAACGACAGCTTCGTTAATCAGCGTTGTCAGCATGCCTTCGAAGGCTTCGAAGTCTGCATCTGCGGCAACTGGCAGGCTCAGGCTGGCGGCTGTAGGGAGGGTATTACCACTACTTACGATCACGACCATGGCCCCACCGCCAGTGACGTTGACCTGGGTAAGGTTACTGTTTTCTTCCACGATACCGGTTACGGTAACCAAGTCGCCAACGGCGACATCGGTAGCGCCAGTGTCATCAAACACCCACACGCCTTCGGAAGTGGCCGCATCACCATCGGCATCAGCGTCTTCTTCCTGTACGAAGAAACCGCCGAGGCCTACTCCGGTGCCTCCCTGGAAGTCACCAACTACGATGCCCTCAATGGACACGTCCAGGCCGACTAACGGACTGCTGGTACCGCTGCCCTGAACGTCATGAATCAGGAAGGTGCCAACTGGCTCGTCGTCAAAAACACTGATGGTGGCTCCGCCACCGAGGGTAAAGGTCATCCCCGATACCGCCGTCAGGCTTACTTCGATGGATTCTGTCGGCTCGGAATCGCCATCGTCCAATACGGTCAGGTTCAACGGAGCAGAAAGCTGTCCGGCGGTAATGACTACGCTACCGCCATTGGCGTCGGCGTAATCAAAGCCCAGAGCGGCCGTACCACTCAGGGTATAGCTAACGGTAACATCACTGGCGTCAATTTGAGAGAGGCTGATGGTGAAACCTCCGTTGGTGCCAGGTTCAGTAAGGTCACCGTTGCCTGCAGCAGATACCGTTGGGCCGGGAGGGGTGGTCATGTAGGTGCCGAAAGGGACAATGCCGGCATAGTTGCCGATCGGTTCTCCGTCAAGGACAAAATTACCGGCTATTTGCCAGTTCGCTGCTACCCAGGTCCCGTCGGGGCCGGTGTTGTCGTTGCGGTAGAGGTAACTGTCCTGGTAAATGTTAGATCCATCACCGATGATGCCACCGGTTTGGTCAATAATCGTACCGCCATTCTCAATGGTAAATACATCGTTGCCAGTACCAAACAGGTTAGTGCCCAAAAGACGGTTGCTGAAATCACCTGCACTGCCGAAAGCATCGTTGAATAAGGTTTCGTGCTGGTTATTGATGAGGTAGACGTACGCATCGGTGTAGCTGCCAGAAAGCGAGTAGCTGTCAGTGGCAGTAACGGAACCGTTGGAATAGCGGACGAGGTCATAGCCACTTAGGTTGACGGTGCCGCTGACGTAAATTTCAACAGCACGGGGGGATCCTCCAAGGTCACCATCCAGGATACCAGTCATAATGACCTCCTGAGCAGTAAGGGAAAGGGAAAGGCACAATGCCAATAAGGTAGAAAATAGACGCATTTGGATGGTTTGGTTGACGAGAATGGTTAGTGTGGAAAAGATTAGTCTTCTCTGACCGCGAAATTAAGGGAAAAAAGTGAGGCGAGCGTTACCGCTGACCAGGAAACCAATGATGTTGAAGTGCTTCTTGCGATGACCGCCGAGGTAGTCACGTACCATATTGCCAGGACGAATGATCAGGTGCCAGCAAGTATGCAAAAGCCCCCGGTTCAGGTTAGGCGTTCCTTATCAGGTCAGCTAAACGATTTACTGACGACGAAATCTTTGCCCCCACCAGAATAGTCATAAAACCCTTCTCCTGACTTACGGCCCAGCTTGCCGGCCATTACCATATTGACCAAGAGCGGGCAAGGCTGGTGATGGGCGCGGCCAAAACCCTCTTTCATCACTTCCAGAATGGCCAGGCAGGTGTCAAGACCGATGTAGTCGGCCAGTTGCAGCGGGCCCATCGGGTGGGCCATGCCGAGCTTCATAACCGTGTCTATTTCCGCTACACCGGCAACGCCTTCGAAGAGGGTAGTGATGGCCTCATTGATCATCGGCATCAGGATGCGGTTAGCGACGAAGCCCGGGTAATCATTGACTTCTACGGGCACTTTTCCGAGTTCCCGACTTAGGTTCATTACCAGCTCTGTCGTTTCGTCGCTCGTGGCGTAGCCACGGATCACCTCCACCAGTTTCATGACGGGTACGGGGTTCATAAAGTGCATTCCGATCACCTTGTCCGGACGATCCGTAGCTGCGGCAATGCGGGTGATGCTGATGCTTGACGTATTCGTAGCAAGGGGCGCGGCCGCAGGTGCAAGGGCCGCTAATTGAGCAAAAATCTTTAGCTTCAGATCAACGTTCTCCGTGGCTGCTTCTATAACCAAGTCTGCCTCCTGCGTCCCCGCCCTCATATCGGTAAAACCGGTAACATTTGCCAGGGCTGCAGCCTTATCGGCTTCCGTGATCCGCTCTTTCTTTACAATCCGGTCGAGGCTATTTCCGATGGTGGCGATGCCCCGGTCCAGGGCTGCCTGATTGATGTCGACCAGGCTGACCTGATGACCGCCGGTGGCGAAAACCTGAGCGATGCCTGCGCCCATCTGACCGGCTCCGATAACTGAAATATTCATGGTGTACTTGGTTAGGTGAGCGAAGGTAAGTACCCCGACAGTATTAAACGCTAATGGATTCCTCCTTTCGTCGCCCCAAATGCCACATCGCAAAGCCCCCTGTGGCAAACATCCAAATAGCGTAGACGGCTGCCGGAATACCCATTTCGAAACTATGAAATATCGAGGTAGCAACTACCACCGTCAAAGTACCGTTTTGAATACAACTTCCAATGGTGATGGAAATGGATTTTTTATATACTGCCGGAACAGCCGGGCCGTTAGTGAACCAATGTACAAACAAAGATCAATCAGCTAATCCACTTGACTTCCTCAATTCCCTCGATCCGCGCCAAATGGCGGCCTAAAACGAAAAAGTAGTCGCTCAGCCGATTGAGGAAAATTACAATGCTTTCATCTAGCGTCACCTCGTCCGCCAGTTCAACCGTGCGGCGCTCCGCGCGCCGGCAAACCGTCCGGCAGAGGTGCGTATGGCTTACGGCTAGGGAGCCACCGGGAAGAATAAAGTGCGTCATTTTTGGCAAATCTTCATTCATGGCATCCATTGCGGCCTCCAGGTCCGACGCGGCAGTTGAAGGTAGCTGGTAGGCCTGCCCGGGGCGGTCATCGGCCATGGCGGCACCCAGGGCAAATAGGTGCTGCTGCTGCGCCAGGAGCTGCTCTCTTAAGGGCGTGTCCGTGACGTGGTCACGCAGCAATCCGACAAAAGCATTCAATTCGTCAACGGTGCCGTAAGCTTCTACCCGGGGGTGGGCTTTGCTGAGTCTGCGACCTGAATAGAGGCCAGTTTGTCCTTTGTCGCCGGTTTTGGTGTAAATCTTCATGGGGGGGTAACGCCTGCGGCTTAATAGTGTTCGCTGCGCTCCCGTTGGGGACGCCTTCGGCGTGTTGTGGGCTTCGTGTTGAGTGAACATCCTGTGATAACGGCCGAAGGCCTCCCAATACGAGCGTAAGCGAGTCCCCAACGCGCAGCCTCCAACGGTCGAAGCCCCCCCTAACACGAGCGTAAGCGAGCCCCCTAAAGGCTAAGCCCCTGCTTATAGCGGTGCTCAGGGTCACTGGCCATCCGGATTTGCTCGTTTCTTTCGTCGATTTCTACTACACCATCCCGGAGCCGAACGATCCGGTGGGCGTGCTCTGCGATGTCTGGCTCGTGGGTCACGACAATGACGGTATTACCCGCAGCCTGTATTTTCTCGAAGATCTCCATAATTTCGATACTCGTCTTGGTATCAAGGTTACCCGTTGGCTCATCTGCAAGGATGATGGCGGGGTTGTTGACCAGGGCCCGGGCAATGGCTACGCGCTGGCGCTGACCACCGGAGAGTTCGTTCGGCTTGTGGTGTGTTCGGTCACCGAGCCCGACAGAGGCCAATACGTCGTGGGCTCGTGCTTCCCGCTCCTTGCGGCTTACGCCGGCATACACCAGCGGCAGGGCAACATTTTCTAGGGAGGATTGGCGGGGAAGAAGATTGAAGGTTTGGAAAACAAAACCGATCTTTTCGTTACGGATGTTGGCCAGCTCCGTATCGTCCATCTTACTAACGTCCTTACCGTCCAATTGGTAACGACCAGAGGTAGGGGTATCAAGGCAACCCAAGAGGTTCATCAAGGTGGATTTACCGGAACCAGACGGTCCCATCAGTGCAACGTACTCGTTGGTATTAATGATCAGGTCGATGCCGCTCAGGGCGTGGACCTTGGTTTGACCCATCACATAGGTCTTAGTGAGTTCGTTGATGTTGATTACGGGTTGCATACTTATTTTTTTAGTCTGTTAATTCCTTGGTCTTTAAGAGGACGTATTTGCCCCGATGGTTGGTGTGACGGACGGGCGAAATAACAGGTAGCAGCCCATTAAATAACCCTTGGAACCCGAAAGAAACCACCTTCCTCATCCGCATCCGGAGCGTTTTTCAACGCCAGCTCCCGGTCAATATGACCGCTTGCGGTGTCCGGGCGCAAAACGTTTTCCACGCCAGTAACGTACCGTAGTGGTTCTACGGCGTCAAGCTCCAACTCGTCCAGTTTCTCCACCATCCCCAGAATGTTTTTAAGGTCCTGTTGCAATTTTGTCGATTGCGCCGGGCTAGGGGAGAGGCGGGAGAGTTTCGCTAAACGCGATATTAGCTTATCGTCTACGGTCATGGTATTCTTTTCGACAAAAGTAGTCTTTAGATTGATAGACAGCGCTTCGCGCTTTGGTAGACGGTTGCCTATCAATCTACCTACTACCAAGGCCGAAGGCGGTCTACTAAGAAAAGAGCGCAGCGACTTTTCGTCTGCCGAGGTCGTGCAGCGACCTTAGCCCCGTGTTCCTAATTCTATAACCTCAAGGTTCTCCACCCGTCCGTTCAGGATGTCAAACCGTAATAAAGTCCGAATTTGATGAAAGCCATGTCGCCCACAGGCACCAGGGTTCATGTGCAGTATGCCCCGTTTTTTATCCATCATCACTTTAAGGATGTGGCTGTGGCCGCAAATGTAGAGCCCCGGTTGGGTGTCGTCCAGCAATTGCCGCACCCGGGCAGTGTACCGGCCAGGGTAACCGCCGATGTGGGTGATGAAGACCTTTAGCCCCTCCACGGTAAATTCCTGATTGAGGGGCCAGCGCCGACGTACAGCAGTATCATCGATGTTACCGTAAACGCCCCGGATGGGTTTGAAGGCTTCGAGCTCTTCAAGGAGGGCGGCGTCGCCGAGGTCGCCGGCATGCCAGACTTCGTCGCAGTCTTTAAAGTAATCGAAGACCTTCGGGTCGAGGTAGGAGTGGGTATCGGAGAGAAGACCGATTTTCATAGGTAGATGGTCAAATAACTGGAAGTGGGCTGTTAGGATCTCCCTGTATTTACGCACGGAGGGTAGTACTTCAACATAAAATGGGGTGCAGCCAGCCAAAGTGAATCAGCTGGTTGTACCCCACGAGCGAAGCGAGTATTGCCTTACGGTAGCCTATTTTTACACCAGCGCGAAGCGCGTCTACCGAGTAAGCGTAGCGAACGTCTACCGAAGACGCGCAGCGGCTGTCTAACTTACAGTGATAGCTGTAAGTCCGGTCCGAAGGCGTAGTTGCGAACAACATTCAGTAGCCTCCGCCGTGCGTTGAACCGCACTTTAGGGACCGCCGCCTGGGTCTGAGTGAGCTCCGTCAGCTCTCCGCGCAGAACCGGGTCAGCAGCCAGCGCTGCTTCCGTTGCCCGCGTCTGGGCTGGGGTGCTTTCGCCGTACAAATAGGCGACCATGTTAATTTGAGTAGAAGTTTGATCCATGATTCGATTTAAGTATGAATAAATAAAGGTTTGTCTTTATGATGCTTCCGGCCTTAGGGATGTTGCTTCACCAAGGCCGGGGAATTAATCTTTTCGTTTCCAGGTCTGTGTCCGGTAAAGGCCGGTCCAGTGTTTACCACGAATAAAAAGGGTGTCGGACGCATTTTCCTCAAACCAGGCGGAGAGCTTGTAATCCGCTCCTTTCTGTGGGTCGAGAATGGTACCGCCTTTCCAATACGCACCAGATTTTACCAGGTCCTCGATGATGACCAGCCCTTTAATCGGCTGGTTCTTCTTAGCGCCAGAGCACTCGGTGCAAAGGGCATCCTTATTATCGGTCAGAATCTCTACGATCCGGCCGAAGAACTTACCGTCTTGCTCGTAGATTTCTACGACGGAATTCGTCTCACCGGTTTCGTCGTCGAACGTTTGCCAACGTCCGGTCGGGACATCAGTGCTTTGGGCGCTAAGACCGAAAGTGAAAACCGCGATGAAAAGAAGGAAAGTGTAGCGTTTTGCCATTCAGCTCTGTTTGGTATGATTGCCAAGATAACGACTGTGAAGTCGAATTTCTTGTTTGAAGAACTGTTAAAATAAAAGAGGATAGGGGCGCGGTCGCAGGATGCAGCATTCGGAACGAGTAAGAGCAAGGTAGGGTAGGTCGCCAGATTTTATACGGTTGCCTACCTTCTTTGCTCTTCTAAACCTTGTTCTGCACCTGCGGCCGCGCCCTGAAATCATGCTGCTGCTGCAAGAAAGAGGGCAAAACCCATCAAGCTTAATATAGGATAGTGTACATGTAACAATAAGTTAACACTAGTCAGGGATGGAGTTAACCATGCCGTGTGACCTTTGCGGTAGAAATCAACTCCAACAGATGAATACTAGATTAACCTTATTTTTTGCTGCACTTTTTTATGGCTTCTTTGCCACCGCAGCTGATATCCGAATCACTGACGCTGATCTCGTCGGTGACATGACTTACGACTGGACAAGTGACAATGTATACATCCTTGATGGCCTTGTATACTTGGAAGCAGGTGGTGAGCTGAATATTCAAGCAGGTACCGTCGTCAAAGGTGCTTCTATGATTACGACCGGAGATAATACCTCCGCCCTGATCATTGCCCGTGGCGCACAGATTTTTGCCCGCGGTACAGCCAACAACCCCATTGTTTTTACCGCTGAAGATGATGATCTGACGGATAACGGCGATTTCACTGCCCAGGATCGTGGAGAGTGGGGGGGCATAATTATACTCGGTAAAGCCACCATTGCCCGCCCCGGTGGCGAAGACGGTATCGAAGGCATCGATGCAGATGAGGCACGTGCTCGCTTCGGTGGTGCTGATGCCCCTGAAGATGCAGATAACTCTGGTGTGCTGCGCTACGTATCTATTCGTCACGGTGGAGCACAGCTCTCAACCGATAACGAAATCAACGGCCTCACCCTCGGCGGTGTCGGCTCCGGCACGGAGTTGGATTACATCGAAGTCTTCGCCAACGAAGACGACGGCATCGAGTTCTTCGGTGGTACCGTATCCATTAAGCATGCCTCTGTCGCCTTCTGCGGCGATGATGGCTTTGACTACGACTTCGGCTGGCGTGGTAAAGGCCAATTTTGGTTTGCCCTTCAGGCACCGAATACGGGTACTGGTCGTTCCGGTGAGCACGATGGCGCCAACCCCGACGGGCAGGCACCTTTTAGCCAACCAACCATCTATAACGCTACTTATGTCGGTATCGGCAACGGTGCTTCGGCTTCCGGTGGCGATGCCAACCGTGCCATTCCGCTGTCTGTTCTTCTGCGTGACAATGCCGGTGGTTTCTACAACAACTCCGTATTCACCGGCTTCAACGGTGCTGCCATTGCGGTGGAAGACCGGGATGATACCGAAGTGGATGCCTTCACCCGGTTCACCGAAGGTGACCTCGCCTTCGTCGGCAATGTTTTCGAAGACTTTGGTGCCGGTGCTGCCGCCGCTGATCTCTTCCTGGCTATTGACCAAGGTGAAGTTAAGGTGGACGCAAGCTCCGCCAGTTTCTCCGCAGCTATGGCTGCTGACAACACGATCGGTGCTGCTGGCATCGCTGGCATCAGCCGTACCGATGACGGAGGTCTCGATCCCCGCCTCAACGCCACTTCCGGTATCCTCGCCGGCGCTACACCGTCTGATGACGATTACTTCGACGGTGTTTCCTATCGTGGTGCCTTCGGCAACAGCGAAAACTGGCTCCAGGGCTGGACGGCGCTAAGTGAGTATGGCTACCTCGGTGACCTGGTTACTCCGATCGATACAGAGACCTGCACCACGATTACCGATGCCGACCTCGTCGGCGGCGGAACCTACAACTGGAACGGCGGCTGCTACGTACTCGAC